>JANPHA010000314.1:0-1726 GCA_031424255.1 Burkholderiales bacterium
GCCATAGGCGAGGAAGCGCCCGGCGGTCAGGTCCGTTGGCGAGTATCCGTCGACCAACCGCGGGAAGACGAAAACGATGCCCCACAACGCGCCCGCAGCGAGGCCACACAAAACGCCGATCAACATCGATTCGATTCCGTCGAGGAAAAAGCGGGCGATTTCAGCCCGACGGCCGTCAGCATAACCGAGTGTCCGCCCGTGGACGCACAAGATGGCGCACGCCGGTTAAACTGCCGTGTCGCACTTAAAAAAATAATGGAGGAACTGACATGAAGATACTGCGCAACCTCACTTGCAGCCTCGTTCTCGCACTATGCGCCGGGGCGCTCGCGTGGGCGGCGGACCTGCCCACTGCAACGCCCGAAAGCCAGGGCTTCTCGTCCGAACGCCTTGCGCGCATCGCCCCCGCCATCAAGAGGGAAATCGAGAAGGGCCAGTATCCGGGCGCGGTCATGCTGGTCGCGCGCCACGGCAAAGTCGTGTACTTCGACAGCGTCGGGCAGCTCGATCCCGCCGGCGGCAAGCCGATGACGAAGGACGCCATTTTTCGCATGTACTCGATGACAAAGCCGTATACCTCGGTCGCGATCATGCTGCTGATGGAAGAAGGAAAGCTGCGCGTCAGCGATCCGGTTTCGAAATTCATCCCCGCCTTCGCGACCCTGCAGGTCAGCGTGTCGGTGACGGATCCCTACACGGGTGCTACGAAGTACATCAACGTGCCCGCTGAACGCGAGGTCACGATCCAGGATCTGTTGCGCCACACTTCCGGTTTCGTTTACGGCAGTCAGACCTCGCATCCGAAGGTCAAGGAGCTCTATGCGAAGGAAAACGTCGACTGGAAAGACCTGACGGGCGCAGAGCAGATCGAGCGGCTGGCCAAAGTGCCGCTCGCGCATCAGCCCGGTTCGACGTTCGAGTATGGCCTGTCGATCGATGTACTCGGTCGCGTGGTCGAAGCCATTTCGGGCAAGACGCTTAGCGAATTCCTGCAGGAGCGCGTGTTCGCACCGCTCGGCATGAAGGATTCCGCGTTCATTGTTTCGCAGGATAAGGTCGGCCGCCTTGCGCAACCTTTCGCGACGGATCCCGCGACCAATACCCCGATCAGCCTGCTCGACGTCACGGTCGCGCAGAAGAACGACGCGGGCGGCGCCGGCAGTGTCGGCACGGCATCGGACTACGCGCGTTTCCTGCAGATGATGATCAACGGCGGCGAGCTCGACGGCGTTCGATTGTTGAGCCCGATCACCGTGAGATACATGACCGTCGACCACCTCGGCCCGGACATCAAGTTCTCCGGCGTGACCACCTTGCCTCCCGGAACCGGCTTCGGCCTGGGCTTCGCGGTACGCAAGGAAACCGGCCGCTTCGAAGTCACCGGCAACGAGGGTGAATACTATTGGGCGGGCGCAGCGGGCACCGGCTTCTACGTCGATCCGAAGGACGACATTTTCGTCGTGTGGATGACGCAGGGACAACCCGGCATGGCGCGCCGCTATGATCGATATCTGTTCAAGCAGATGGTGTATCAGGCGATCGTGAAGTAATCGCAGGACTCAGGATGTAGGACTCAGGACTATGCAAAGGCCGTAAGCGTTACGGCCCTACTGCGGTTTGGTTTTGCCCCCTTGAGGCGCGCCGAGCAGCTCGACTCGATGGGGGGAAGTCGACGAGCACTGTTCGAGTCCCGCAGTGAGGCACGTTGTGTGTGCCTCGCCAGGTC
>JANPHA010000315.1:0-5019 GCA_031424255.1 Burkholderiales bacterium
GGACCGTGAGCAGCATCCCCCCGAAGATCGAGGAGAAGATCACCGTGAGCACGCGCGCGTCCGAGGCCTGCTGCCCGCGGATGTCGTCCTCCTGCAGGCTGCGGCCGAGCTTGCGCTCGCGAAACGCGAAGTAGATCACCACCGCGAGGATGCTGCAGAACGCGATGAAGACGATGAAGAGCTTCCAGCCGAGCGTCATGCCCTCATTTTCTCACCTGCACACGGTGGCAGGTGTTGCGAACACCTGCCGCGTGATGGGCTTGCTCTGCGAAACGCCATTCACGCTATAGGCGAAGGTCCCGTTGTTCAGGTCGCTGAACGTGAACGTGGCGGTTCCCACCTGGGTCACGACGACCTGGTTCGAATTCCACGGGCTTGCATTGAACGCCGGGCCGGTGGTGCGGTAGAGCGGCCCGGAGTAGGTGCCCGGGGCGGTGCGCGCGATGTTCGAGCCCACGAGCCACAGGCCCTTTCCGTCGGCGCCGTAGGTAAACCACGTCGCGAACAGGATGTCGCCCTGGTGAGTGACGTTGACGCCCCACCCGTTTTCCGAGCCCGCCGGAGAACGCCACCAGAGATCCTGGTAATTCGGCGTGGCGCCGGGCGTGCCGCCCGCGCTGCACGCGGGCACGGGGCTCGAGAAGAGCTGGCGCGTGATCGTCTTGCTCTGATTCACGCCGTTCACGGTGTAGCTGAACGTGCCGTTGTCGGCGTCGCTGAAGTTGAAGGTGCCCGTGCCTACCTGCGTCACCACCACCTGCGTGGAGTCCCAGGTGGCCGAGGAGAACGCCGGGCCGGTGGTGCGGTAGATCTGCCCGCCATAGACGTTCTCGGCAATCTTCGGCGCGCTCGACATCACCAGCCACATGGGGCTGCCGTCGGTGTCGTAGGTGAACCATGTCGCGAACAACGTATCGCCCTGGTGTGTGATGTTGACGCCCCAGCCCGATTCGGAGCCCTGCGGAGCCTTCCACCACAGCGACTGGTAGTTGCGCCCGCCGCCCGTCGGCAGCACGACCGTTCCCGTCTGCCCGGCGAAGTTGGTCGGCGAGTTCGGGCCGGTGCTGCCATCGCGGCGCACGGAATTCGTCCCGTCGGCGGGCATGCTTGCGTAATTCCAGACGTCGGAGCCTTCGCCCCAGTTGAGGGTGCCGTTGCCGAGCGGAAAGAAGAAGTTGGGGACGATGTAGTCGGGCGAGACGATGCCCAATGCGGCGAAGCCCTGTGTGGCGATCAGCAGGGAATGGCCGTTGGTATCGCTGGGCAGGTTCGAGGGCAGCACGAACGACTGGCCGGTGCCGCCCTGGCTTGCGACGAGCGTGTGGCCCTGCACGAATTGCTGGCCGCCGGCGAGCGCGCGCAGCTCGACGAATTGCACCGTGCCGTCTGCGTTCGAGTAGATCTCGTTGAAGACCCACAGGTGGAAGGCCGCGCCGGCGGGCAGGGCGCCGATCGCGAGGGTCGCCGCGAGGATCAGACGTCGAATCGTATTCATCGAGACCTCCTGGTGACTGCGAAACACGCAGCGCCGGGGTGCTATTCCGTTATTGGTCCTTCTCGCGCGGCGGGCTGCCGTCGTACACCATGTTCTGGCGGCGTTGCAGCCACGTGTCGCGAATGAAGATGTAGCGATCGAGCGCCGCCTGGTCGAGGATGTTTTCGGCCTTGAAGAGGTTGGCGCGCGAGCGCACCTTGTCCAGGCCCCACAGGCTCCAGTACACCGTGTTGTTGTCGATCGCGCTGGAGTAATACCAGCTCGGGTCCACGAGGCGCGCGGGCGCATCGCGCGCGTCGCTCGGCCCGAGCAGCGGAATCACGAAATACGGTCCCGGGGGCACGCCCCACACGCCGAGCGTCTGGCCGAAATCCTCGTAGTGCTTCTCGAGCCCCATCGGCGTGGCGACGTCCCAGAGGCCGAAGATGCCGAGCACGCTGTTCACCAGCAGGCGGCTGAAATCCGACATGCCCTGCTGGGGCTTGCCCTGCAGGAACTGGTTGAGGCTCGTGCCCAGGTCCTCGAGGTTCTCGAAGAAATTGTTGACGCCCTCCTGGGCGAAGGCCGGCGTGACCTTCACGTAGCCCTGGGCGACGGGCTTCAATACGGCGCGGTCGAGCGCGTCGTTGAACGCGAACGTCTTGCGGTTCAGGCCTTCCCACGGGTCGCGTGGGTCCCCCCCCTGGGTGGTGGCGCAACCGGTGACGAGCAGGGCAACGGCGAGGGCGAAAAGCGATCGCATGGTGTTCCTCTGGATCAGTGGTGCATGAAGCGCATGGAAAGGTCCAGCGCCTGGACGTCCTTCGTGAGAGTTCCGATCGAGATGCGATGCACCCCGGTCTCGGCGACCGCGCGCACGTTCCTCAGCGTGATCCCGCCCGAGGCTTCGAGCTGGGCGCGGTCGCCCGCGATCTTCACGGCCTCGCGCATCTGCGGGAGATCGAAGTTGTCGAGCAGGATCAGCTTGGCACCCGCATCGAGGGCATCGCGCAGCTGCTCCAGGCTCTCGACTTCCACCTGGATGGTCACGTCGGCGGAGACTTCGCGCACCGCGGTCGCCACCGCGGCGCGAATGCCGCCGGCCGCGAGGATGTGGTTTTCCTTGATCAGCACGCCGTCGAAGAGGCCGATCCGGTGGTTGGTGCCGCCGCCGGTGCGCACCGCGTACTTCTGCGCCATGCGCAGCCCGGGGAGCGTCTTGCGCGTATCGAGGATCTTCGCCCGCGTGCCCTCGATCGCGCGCACGAACTGGCGCGTGTGGGTCGCGACCCCGGAGAGCAGCTGCACGAAATTGAGCGCGGTGCGCTCCGCGGTGAGCATCGCGCGCGCCTTGCCCTCGATCTCGCACAGCGAAGTGTTGGCGGTGATGTCGTCGCCGTCGGCGTGGTGCCAGAAGATCTCGACATCGGTGTCGAGCTCCTCGAACGCGCGCCGGAACCACTCGACGCCGCAGAGCACGCCGCTCTGGCGCGTCATCAGCCGGGCGTGGGCGGTTTTGCCCTCCGGCACGAGTTTCGCTGTGAGATCTCCGGTTCCGACGTCCTCGGCGAGGGCGCGGGTTACATCTCGGGTGACAGTTTCTTCCAGGGCGTGGAAAGCGTCGGGCATCGCACTTCGACAGGGGGCAGGGGCCGGGGTTCGACAATAACCCAAGGTGCGCCGCGGTGATAGTCGCTTCGTTCCCTAGCGAACAACCGGCTCGCGCGGGACTCCAACCCGCAATCGGCGCGCCGGCGAACGTGGGCCGCCTTTGCCCCGAAATGGCCCCGGCGCCCTTTTTAAACGCTTGAAAACGAGCCTATTTGCCGCCATTTGAGTTGAAATATCGGACGGGTCATCGGCCCGAAGGACACATCATGAGAATGGACAAGCTGACCACCAAGTTCCAGCAGGCGCTGGCCGATGCGCAGAGCCTGGCCCTCGCGGGCGACAACGGCTATATCGAGCCGCAGCACCTGCTGCTGGCGCTGGTGAACCAGCAGGACGGCGGCACCGCCTCGCTGCTGCAGCGCGCGGGCGTGCAAGGGGCTCCGCTGCGCAAGGCGCTCGAGGATTCGATCGCGCGCATGCCCAAGGTCGAGGGGCAGGGCGGCGAGATCTCCATCTCCCGCGACCTGAACAACCTGTTGAACCTGACCGACAAGGAAGCCACCAAGAGGGGCGATCAGTTCATCTCCTCGGAGCTCTTCCTGATCGCCGCGGTCAAGGACAAGGGCGAGACCGGTCGCCTGCTCAAGGCCTTCGGCGCCAACGACGCGGCGATCGAGAGCGCTATCAAGGCGGTGCGCGGCAACGAGACCGTGCACGATGCCGGCGCCGAAGGGCAGCGCGAGGCGCTGAAGAAATACACCATCGACCTCACCGAGCGCGCCCGCGCGGGCAAGCTCGATCCGGTCATCGGCCGCGACGAGGAGATCCGCCGCGTGATCCAGGTGCTGCAGCGGCGCACCAAGAACAACCCGGTGCTGATCGGCGAGCCGGGCGTGGGCAAGACCGCCATCGTCGAGGGTCTCGCCCAGAGGATCGTGAACGACGAGGTTCCCGAGGGGCTGCGCGGCAAGCGCGTGCTGTCGCTCGACATGGGCCTGCTGATCGCCGGCGCCAAGTACCGCGGCGAGTTCGAGGAGCGCCTGAAGAGCGTGCTCAAGGAATTGCAGCAGGACGAGGGCCAGACGATCGTCTTCATCGACGAGCTGCACACCATGGTCGGCGCCGGCAAGGCCGAGGGCGCGATGGACGCGGGCAACATGTTGAAGCCCGCGCTCGCGAGGGGCGAATTGCATTGCGTCGGCGCGACCACGCTCGACGAATACCGCAAGTACATCGAGAAGGACGCTGCGCTCGAACGCCGCTTCCAGAAGGTGCTGGTCGACGAGCCCTCGGTGGAAGACACCATCGCCATCCTGCGCGGCCTGAAGGAGAAGTACGAGGTCCACCATGGCGTGGACATCACCGATCCCGCGATCATCGCCGCGGCCGAGCTCTCGCACCGCTACATCACCGACCGGTTCCTGCCCGACAAGGCGATCGACCTGATCGACGAGGCCGCCTCGCGCATCAAGATGGAGATCGATTCCAAGCCCGAAGTGATGGATCGTCTCGACCGGCGCATCATCCAGCTGAAGATCGAGCGCGAAGCGGTGAAGAAGGAGAAGGACGAAGCCTCCAAGCGCCGCCTCAAGCTGATCGACGAGGAGATCAAGCGCCTCGAGAAGGAATACGCCGACCTCGAGGAGGTGCTCAAGAGCGAGAAGGCGCGCGCGCAGGGCACCACGCACATCAAGGTGGAGCTGGAGCGTGCCAAGCTCGAGATGGACGAGGCCAAGCGCAAGGGCGACTGGCAGAAGATGAGCGAGCTGCAGTACGGCAGGATCCCGCAGCTCGAGAAGCAGTTGAAGGAGGCCGAGGCTTCTTCGGCCGCGGGCGCCGCGTCGCCCAACCGGCTGTTGCGCACTCAGGTCGGCGTCGAGGAGATCGCCGAGGTCGTCTCGCGCGCCACGGGCATCCCGGTCTCGAAGATGCTG
>JANPHA010000316.1:0-2227 GCA_031424255.1 Burkholderiales bacterium
CTGAAGTAATCGGTTTCTAGCCGCAATCGACCAGACCGAGCGTTCGATCTTCGTCATTCGGCAACAAGAACAGTCCATCGTTAACACGCTTGACCACACGGAGGGTTAAGTTCATCGGCGTGCGATAGCTGAAGTGCGGACAAAGTCTAAGGTCGTCCGCCAGTGGGCAGAGTAGCTCGCCATTCATTATCCCGCCCTATTCACCATCAATCTGTAAAGGGACAAGAGCCATCGCGTGATTTCTTGGGTTTGATTGGGTGTAAACGATTTCCGTTCGCGCCCCAGGAGATCACGCGATGGGTGAACGACAAGGATGGTTATTGGAGCCGACGTTTCAGCGGGCCGTCAAGGTTGCGGCGGGGGATGATCGGCTGACTTCGGACGGCGGAGCGCTGTTGCTTCGCGAGGCCGATCATCGGCTGGGATTGGTCGAGTCGTTGGCGGGAAACTTGGTTGATCCGCGACGGCAAGAACTGATTCGCTACACCCAGATCGAATTGCTCCGCGAGCGGCTGTACGCCCTGGGCTTGGGCTACTCGGCTCAGGACGATCTGGATCGTTTGTGCCACGACCCGGCGTTGAAGCTGGCCGTCTGGGATCGCTATGGAGAAGAAACGGCCACTGAGCGACTGAGCAGTCAGCCGACGCAGTCGCGGCTGATCGACATCCTGGCGCACCACCGCAGCAACCGCGAAGCGGTGCGCGACGCGCTGGGCGATTGGCTCCAGCGCTGGGTCCGGGCCACGGACTCCGACCGCCGCATCCGCAAAGTCACTCTCGACATCGACAGTTTTCCGATCGAAGTCTTTGGAAAGCAAGAAGGCGGGGCTTACAACGGCTACCACAAAGCAGTCACCTATCACCCGCTGGTCGCCAGTTTTTGTGTCGGCGGCGACTACGACAGCGACAAAGTGGGGTTGCGCTTGGGCAATGGCTTTCTGCACGCCATCCTGCGGCAAGGCAACGTGCATACGGCCAACGGCATCCGCCGCTTTCTGCGGAACGTGATCTCCCGCGCCCGCGAGTTGGCCTGGTCGTTCGATGTGCGGATCGACGCGGGATTTACCGAAGGTCCCGTGCTGGACGACCTGACCGACGAAAACGTGCGTTTTGTCGGGCGTTTGAAGAGCAATCCAGTGCTGGAGAAAATGGCCGCGCCGCATCTGTGGCGTCCCGCTGGTCGTCCGCCAAAAGGTGGCTATGAGGAGGTCATTGAACTGGGATCGTACCAAGCCGAGACCTGGAAGCATCCGCAGCGCGTGATTCTGGTGATCATTGACCGGCCTGACTCCAAGACGGGTCAACTGCCGCTCTTTGTCAAGCATTTCTTTCTGGTGACCAACTGGACCGAGGAACAAAAGTCCGGCGAGAACGTCCTGGAACACTATCGCCGCCGCGGCACGTTCGAGGATCGGCTCGGTGAATTCAATGCCGCCGTAGGGCCGCATCTTTCATCGCCCCAGTTCCACGAGAACGAAGTCATGCTCTTGTTGTCGCTGCTGGCCTACAACCTGGCCGGCATGTTGCGCACGGAGTTGGAGGCGGAGGAAGGGGCCTGCTGGGATCTCAAACGGTTTCAGCTCTCGGTGCTCAAGGCCGGCGGGCGACTGATCAAGCATTCCCGCCGTCTGGTGCTCACACTGGCCCGCGCTGTCACCCCTTTCTGGCAAACCCTGGCCGCTTGTCTGGCGCGGTGGCGGCTTCCCAAGCGCTGGGCTCCCCGCGGCCCGCAGCACCGCGATTGGATGCCGCTCCCGCTGCACGCCCACCGCACGCTCGTTCTTCGCTCCTGACCACGCCACAACCCGGTCCCCACCACCTCGAAGTTCAACGGGGGTAAGGGGGAACTGTCGAAACGCCACACCGCAAAACCCGGCCGCGGCCGCCTCAGACACTTCACAGCACTCGCACCGTCCAAATCCTCACAGTGATGAATAATCTCGGTTGAAGAGTATCTCGGCATACCGGCTGCGATAATAATTGCCGGTGCAAAGAAAGAGGACGGTGTTCATGGCTGAAATTGTTTTCGGCCCCGAGTTTTGAGGACCGAGGATAGGAGCGAAACCCCGCCAATCGGTTAACGCGGGCTTTGCGCCGGTGCCGGACTTTTCAGCAATCTCGACTGGACGTCGAGAACCGCGGTGGCGAAGCCGCAATTATCGGCAACAAACTCCCGCAGCACCGACAGCGGCGTCGGGCGGGCCGCCACGACCTCGCCAACCACGTC
>JANPHA010000317.1:0-18157 GCA_031424255.1 Burkholderiales bacterium
GGAGCCGTTGATCATGAAGGCGGGCAAGACCCTCGCCTCGTACGAGCTCGTCTACGAGACGTACGGAATGCTCAACGCCGACAAGTCGAACGCGATCCTCGTCTGCCACGCGCTCTCGGGCAGCCACCACGTCGCGGGCTACTACGCCGACGACCCGAAGAAGGTGGGCTGGTGGGACAACCTGATCGGCCCGGGAAAGCCGATCGACACCGAGCGCTTCTTCGTGATCGGCGTGAACAACATCGGAGGCTGCCACGGCTCCACCGGCCCCGGCTCGATCGACCGTGCGACCGGCCACCCCTACGGAGCCGCGTTCCCCGTGGTCACCGTGGAGGATTGGGTCGCGTCCCAGGCGCGGCTCATGGACCGGCTCGGCATCGAGCGGCTCGCGGCGGCGATCGGCGGCTCGCTCGGCGGCATGCAGGCGATGCAGTGGACGCTTTCGTACCCGGAGCGCATCGGCCACGCGTTCGTGATCGCGGCGGCCGCGCGGCTGTCCACGCAGAACATCGCGTTCAACGACGTCGCGCGCACGGCGATCGTCTCCGATCCCGATTTCCACGGCGGCAACTTCTATGCGCACAAGGCGATCCCGGCGCGCGGGCTCAAGCTCGCGCGCATGCTCGGGCACATCACCTACCTCTCCGAGGACCTGCTGATGGAGAAGTTCGGGCGCGTGCTGAAGCGCACCGAATTCGGCTTCAACTACGACGTGGAGTTCGAGATCGAGTCGTACCTGCGCTACCAGGGCGACAAGTTCGCGCAGGTGTTCGACGCCAACACCTACCTGCTGATGACCAAGGCGCTCGACTACTTCGATCCCGCGGCCGAGACCGGCGGCAACCTCGCGCGCGCTCTCTCGAGCGCGAAGGCCGGGTTCTTCGTCGCGTCGTTCAAGAGCGACTGGCGCTTCCCGCCGCACCGCTCGCGCGAGCTCGTGAAGGCGCTGGTCGCCTCCAAGAAGGCGGTCACCTATTCCGAGATCGACGCGCCCCACGGCCACGACGCCTTCCTGCTCGACAACCCGCACTACCACGGGCTCATCGCGGCCTACGTCGACAACATCGCCTCCGGCATCGGCGCTGGGGACAGGCGCACGCCGCTGGCGCTCGCGGCGAGCGAGCTCGAGGAGATGAAGGGCTACGCGGGCGGGCGGAGCGGCGCATGATGCAACGCTACGACTTCGAGCTGATCGGCTCCTGGATCCCCGAGAGATCGCGCGTGCTCGATCTCGGCTGCGGCGACGGCGTGCTGCTCGCGGGGCTCGCCGCGACCCACGGCACCCGCGGCTACGGCATCGAGATCGACCCGGCCAACGTGCTCGCGAGCGTCAAGAACGGCGTCAACGTGATCCAGACGGATATCGAGAGCGGCCTGGCGAATTTCGAGGACGACTCGTTCGACTTCGTGATCCTGTCGCAGACGCTGCAGGCCATGCGCGACGCGCAAAGCGTGTTGAACGAGATGCTGCGCGTCGGGCGCGAGGGGATCGTCACCTTCCCCAACTTCGGCTACTGGCGCCATCGCCTCGACATCCTGCAGGGCCACATGCCGGTGTCGAAGACGCTGCCGCATACCTGGTACAACACGCCCAACATCCACCTGTGCACGGTGAAGGACTTCGAGGACCTGTGCGGCGAGGTGGGCGCCGAGATCCTCGAGGAGCGCGTGATTCACGAAGGGCGCACGGTGACGTTGCTGCCCAACCTGCTCGGCAGCCTCGGAGTCTTCCGCTTCCGGCGAAAACCCTAGCGGCTGCGGCGGTTGAAGCCCGGGCGGTTGCGCCGCATCTCGTGCATCTTGCGCAGCAGCTTGTTGGTGATCGACTGGAGCTTCTCGGCGGCGCGCACCGCGTCGTCGACGTCCTTGCGCCGCCGCGCGAGGAACTTGCGGTCCACGCGCTGCGATTCCGCCTGCGTCTCGCCTCCCGGGCCCGGGTCCCAGGCGCTGCGCACGAGCTGGACCTGGATGCCTTTGCTGTTGGTGTCCCGCATGTACACCGAGCGCATCAGCATGTTGCGCGAGCGCTCGGCAGTGTCGAGGCGGCGGCACAGGTCGTCGAAATCGTAGCCCGTCTCGAGGCCGTGAAACCCGAAGAGGTCGCGCACCGCCGCGATGTAGTGCGCGGGGCGCGGCATCTTCATGATCACGCGCCCCTGCTTCACCGAGATTTCCATCAGGCTGTACATCACCTGCCCGAGCACCCAGTCGAGGTAGCCGTGGCGCGCGAGCGTGACACCGATGCTCGCGGCGATCGGCGACGGTAGCCCGTGCGAAAGCGGCACCAGGGCGCTGTTGAACATGTCGGTCTTCTTCGCGGTCTTCTTGGCCATCAGGAGGTCCTCCGGTCCAGCGCTTCGATCGTGGGGCGCTTCCATGCCAGGACCAGGAGTCCCGGCAACGCGACCACGAACGTCAGGAAAAAGAACGTGGGCCAGCCGAGGCCCAGGTATTTCGGGTCGGTGGCGAAGCCCGCGGCGGGCCCGACATACACCCGGCCGAACGCCGCGAGCGCCGAAAGCAGCGCGTACAGGGTCGCGGTGAAGCGATGATCGCAGAGCGCCATCAACAACGCCACGAAAGCCGCGGTGCCCATGCCCCCGGCGAGGTTCTCGAAGCCCACCGCGACCACCATCACCGGGTAGCTCTTGCCCACCAATGCAAGCCACATGAAGGTGAGATTCGAAACCGCCTGCAAGATTCCGAACGCCATGAGCGAGCGGTAGAGGCCGAGGCGGATCATCAGGGCCCCGCCGAAGAGCGCGCCGACGATCGTGGCCGCGAGCCCCATCGCCTTGTTGACGTAGCCCACGTCCTCGAGCGAGAAGCCCATGCCGCGCAGCAGGAACGCCGTCGTGAGCGACCCGGCGAAGGCATCGCCGAGCTTGTAGAGGACGAGAAGGGCGAGGATGCCGAGCGCGCCTTCGCGGGAGAAGAATTCCCGCAGCGGATCGACGAACGCCTGGCGCAGGGTGCTCGGGGCGCGCGCCGCCACGATCGGCTCGCGCGCGAGCAGTGTGGCCACGAGCCCGATCGACATGAGCCCGGCCATCACGAGATAGGTATTGCGCCAGCCGATGCCGGGCACGAGCGCGGAGCCGGCGACGAGCACCAGCGCGAGCGCGCCCGAGACCAGCATCGCGATGCGGTAGCCCACGACGGTGAAGGCGCCCGCGAGGCCGCGCTGCTCGCGCGTAGTGCCGTCGGTGCGGAACGCGTCGAACGCGATGTCCTGGGATGCGGAGGCGAACGCCACGAAGACGGCGACGCAGGCGAGCAGCGCGAGATCCTCGCGGGGTGTCAGCACCGCCATCGCGCAGATGCCCGCGATGAGCGCGAGCTGCGTGATCAGCAGCCATCCGCGCCGCCGCCCGAGGAACGGCGGAACGAAGCGGTCCATCGCCGGGGCCCAGAGGAATTTCCAGGTGTAGGGAAGGCCCACGAGCGTGAAGATGCCGATGGTCGACAGGTCCACGCCCTCCACCGTCATCCACGCCTGCAGCGTTCCGGAGGTGAGTGCCAGCGGCAGCCCCGAGGCGAACGCGAGGAACAGGATGATCGCGAGGTTGCGGTCGCGAAACACCGCGGAGTAGTCGTGCGACGGCTTCAAGGTGGGCACAGGATAGCGCAGCGCAAGCCCGCGCTGCGGCTCTCTTGCTAAAATCGGCAGGCGACTGGACCCGATCCGCAGAGGAAATCCATGGACAAGGTGAAAAAGACCGACGAGGAGTGGAAGCGCGAGCTCACTCCCGAGCAGTTCAAGGTGACGCGCAAGCACGGCACCGAAAGAGCCTTCACCGGCGAGTACCACGACAGCAAGGAAAAGGGCGTCTACGCCTGCATCTGCTGCGGGCAGGAGCTGTTCGACTCGAGCAGCAAGTTCGATTCCGGCACCGGCTGGCCGAGCTTCTACCAGCCCGTCGGCAAGGACGCGGTCGAGGAAAAGGACGACAGCAGCTGGTTCATGAAACGCACCGAGGTGCTGTGCTCGCGCTGCGATGCGCACCTCGGGCACGTGTTCGACGATGGGCCGCAGCCGACCGGGCTGCGCTACTGCATGAATTCCGCCTCGCTCAAGCTGAAGAAGGACTGATTCGTCGCCCGGTGCCGCCGGGCAAACCCGGCCTCAGTTGGTGACGTCGCGGTTCTCGCCCTCGCCGCCTTCCTTGCCGTCGGCGCCGAACGAGGTGATGTCGTAGGCCTTGCCGTTGCCCGGAACGGTGTAGCGGTAGTCGTTGCCCCACGCATCCTTCAGGTCCGCATCCTTGGCGTACGGCCCGTTCCACTTGCCCTCGGTGCCGGCGGGCTGGCGCACCAGCGCGGCCAGGTTCTCCGGGTACCGCCCGACCTCGAGCTTGAAGATCTCGATCTGGCCCGCGAGGCTCTGGATCTTGATCTTCGCCTCGCCCGATTTCGCGCGTCCCATCTGCTCGAAGATCTTGGGGCCGACGAACGCCATGATGCCGGCGAGCAGGATGAAGACGATGACGATCTCGAGGATCGTGAAACCTTTCTGGCGACCGCGCATAAGCTTTTCCTGAAACGGGAACTGAAGACGATAACTTTAACCGGTTTTGGGACTCGGGAAAGGGGGGCGCTTGCCCCCCTTCGGTCATTCAAGCCCGAGCCTGCTACTGCGCGGGGCTCGGTTCGATCTTGCCGAGCTTCTCCAATCGCAGGCGGATCGAGCTTTGCGTGCGCGCGTGCTTGCGCGCGATCTCGGTGAGCGCCGCGCCGGCATCGAACTCGGCGACGAGCGCATGGTCCTCGCCCTCGGTCCACGGCTTGCCGAAGTTCGCGGGCAGGCGTTCGCGGCGCTTCTCGCGCTCCACTTCGCGCGACATCAGGTCCACGGCGGAGTAGAGAGCGCGCAACGTGCGCGGCTCCGCGTAGGGGCTGTGTTCGGGATACGCTTCACCGGTGATCGGATTCACGCCGTCGGCGAGCGCGCGGACGATGGGCAGTGCGGCATCGAGCTGCATGGGGAGTCTCCCTGAAGGTGGTTGTCGATGGTGCGGCGCGAGGATTCGCGCCGTGTCCCTCCGAAAACGGGCCGGCTGCGGCGCGGTTGACCCGCGCGCCTACAAGCGCGCGAGGTCGATCGGCGGCGACGAGGAAAACATGTCGAGGGCCAGGCGCGCCGCGCCCATCGTGCCGGCATGGTCGTGCAGCTTCGCCACCACCACTTTCACGTCCCTCGCGGCCTTCGCGGTCGCGTGCGCGTCGATCGACTTGCGGATCTCGCGCTTGATCAGGTTCGGCATCGCCTCCACCAGCCCGCCGCCCAGCAGCACCATGTCGGGGTTGATGAAGTCGACCAGGTTGGAGAGCGCCGCCCCGACCACGCCGGCGCGGCTTCGCATCAGCCGCTCGATCGCCTTGTCGCCGCGGCGGATCGCCTCCGCCAGGTCGCCGCTCTTGATGTCCTGCACGTCGGTGCCGGCGACCGCGCGCAGCATCGGGGCCCTGCGCTTGGCGGCGAGCGCCGCGGCGTCGCCCGCGATCGCGGTGCGGCTCGCGACGTTGTCGAGCACGTCCTTACGCGGCGATTCGTGCGCCCCGTCGATCGCGTGCAGCAGGTAATTGCCGATGTCGCCCGCACGGCCCGACGCCCCCAGGTGCAATCGCCCCCCGATCGCGAGCGCTCCGCCCACGCCGGTGCCGAGGAAGACGCCGATCACGTCCCGCGCCTTGCGCGCGGCGCCCAGCGTGAGCTCGCCGTAGAGGCCCGCGTGCACGTCGTTGCAGACGAACACGCGCGCGCCGGTGAGCTTGTGCAGCCGCTCGCGGAACGCGTAGCGGTCGAGCAGGGTCATATTCGGGGCGGAGCGCACGACGCCGCGCTTCATGTCGATGTCGCCCGCGCATCCCACCCCGACCGTGAAAACCGTGAGGCGCTGCGAACGCGCCTCGTCGAGCAAAACCTTCACCGCAGCGTTCATCGACCGCGTGAAAGCGTTCACACCCCCCTTCTCGGGATGGGTGCGCAACTTTTCCTCGGCGAGCACCTCGAAGTTTTCATCGAACAGCGCGTACAGGCTCTTGGTTCCCCCGATGTCGATGCCGATGCACGCGCGCTTGGTTTTCCTGGCCACGAGCGAAAGACAACCCGCGAGGCTGATGCGTTCCATGCGCTACACCGTGCTCGCCGTCGACTTCGACGGCACCATCGCCCACGACAGCCTGTGCCCGCCCCACGTCGTCGAGGGATTGACGCGCCTGCGCGCGACCGGCCGGCGGCTGCTGCTCGTCACCGGCCGCGAGCTGCCCGAGCTCCTCTCGATCTTCCCCGAGATCGGCATCTTCGACCGCGTGGTCGCCGAGAACGGCGCGTTGCTGTATCGGCCGGCGAGCGGCGAGCGCGAGGAGCTCGGCGATCCGGCGCCCGCGGCGCTGGTGGCGCTGCTGCGCGAGCGCGGCGTGCCGATCTCCGTGGGGCGCTCGATCATCGCGACGGTCGAGCCGCACGAGACCGTGGTGCTCGAAGCCATCCGCGACCTGGGGCTCGAGTGCCAGGTGATCTTCAACAAGGGCGCGGTGATGATCCTGCCGGCGGGGGTCAACAAGGCGAGCGGCCTGGCGGCCGCTCTGAAGGAGCTGGGGCTCTCGGCGCGCAATACGGTCGCCTGCGGCGATGGCGAGAACGACCATACGCTGCTCGAGGCGAGCGAGTACTCGGTCGCGGTGGCGAACGCCATCCCGACCCTCAAGGCGCGCGCGGACCGCGTGACCCGGGCGATGCGCGGCGATGGCATCCTCGAGGTGATCGCGGACCTGATCGCCAATGATTTGCGCGATGCGCAGCCCGCCAAGCCGCGCCGCTCGCTGCTGGTCGGCAAGGCGGAAGACGGCACCCCGCTGACGCTGCCCGCGGCCGGCGTCTCGATGCTGGTCACCGGCGGGCCCGCCTCGGGCAAGAGCTCGTTCGTCATTCGCATGCTCGATCGGCTCGCCGCCTGCGGCTACCAGTACTGCGTCCTCGATACGCGCGGCGAGTACCTCGCGTTCAATCCCGCGATCGTGTTCGGCACGCGCGAGCACACGCCCGATGTGGCAGAAGTCCTCACCGCGCTCGAGAAACCCGGCGTGCAGGCGGTCGTGTGCCTGCTGGCCGTGCCAGGGCCCGAGCGCCCGGAATTCGTGGCGCGGCTCCAGCAAAGCCTGGTCGAGCTGCGCGAGCGCACCGGGCGCCCGCACTGGATCGTGATCGACGAGGCGCAGGAGGCCCCGGGCGCCAACGTCGCGCTCGCGCCCGCGGACAACGCGATGCAGGTCACGTCCGATCCGGCCGCCCTGCCCCGCGCCATCCTCGACTCGATGGACGTGGTCGTGGCCCGCGGCGCCCAGGCCGACGCAGCGCTTGCCGCCTTCGCGCGCGCCGCGGGCATCGCGCCGCCGGCGCAAGCGGCTCGAGCGCCGCGCGTGGGCGAGGCCCTGGTGTGGTCACGACGCGCGGCGGCCCTTCCCCTGCTCGTCGAGCTTCCGAGGGCTAATATGGGGGAACGGGCGAGGACGTAGGACCCCGCCTACGGCGCACGCACTCGTGATGCGCGATCATGGGGCGGGCGGCAAATAATCGACGCCGCGCCTGAATCTTCGAATTGCGTACCGGTCGAATCTGCGTCAGTCGTTTTTTCATTCGGCAAACCAAAACAACGGAGAAGGCGCATGGGGGGACCCGGCAGCGAGCTGCATTCGCTGATGCCCAGCCGGTACGGCACGCCCGCGGCGTTGCCCGACCGCTCCACCATGGCGCAGCTCGCGCGGCAGACCGTGGCGATGGTGCTCGCCGGCGGCCGGGGCTCGCGCCTCGGCCCGCTCACCGAGTGGCGCGCCAAGCCGGCGGTGCCGTTCGGCGGCAAGTTCAAGATCATCGACTTCGCGCTCTCCAACTGCCTCAACTCGGGCATCCGGCGCATCGGCATCGCGACCCAGTACCAGTCTCACGGGCTGATCCACCATGTGCAACGCGGCTGGTCGTTCCTCGACGGGCGCTTCAACGAGTTCATCGAGCTGCTGCCGGCGCAGCAGAGCAACGACGCGACCTCCGACTGGTACAAGGGCACCGCGGACGCCGTATACCAGAACATCGAGGTGTTGCGCCGCCACGACCCGCGCCTCGTGCTGGTGCTCGCCGGCGACCACATCTACAAGCAGGATTACGCGCGCATGCTGTTCGAACACGTCGATCGCGGCGCCGACATGACGGTGGGCTGCGTCGAGGTGCCGGTCGAGGAGGCCGCGGGCCAACTCGGCGTGATGGAAGTCGACGCCGAATACCGCGTCCAGGGGTTCGAGGAGAAGCCGGCGAAACCGCGCACGATGCCGGGGCGCTCCGACACCGCGCTCGCCAGCATGGGCATCTACATCTTCAACGCCGCGTTCCTCTACGACTCGCTCGCCGAGGATGCGCTCGCCACGCAATCGACGCACGACTTCGGCCACGACCTGATCCCGAAATTCATCCAGGGCGGGGCCCGCGTGTTCGCGCACCGGCTGCGCGACAGCTGCACGCAGCTCAACGAAGGCCGCACCTACTGGCGCGATGTCGGCACCGTCGATGCGTTCTGGGAAGCGAACCTCGAACTCACCGCGGTGAGCCCCGCGCTCAACCTCTACGACCAGTCGTGGCCGATCTGGACTTTCCAGGAGCAGCTGCCGCCGGCCAAGTTCGTCTTCGACCTCGACGGGCGCAGGGGCGCCGCGGTCGACTCGATGGTTTCCGGCGGATGCATCGTGAGCGGCTCCACCATCCGCCACTCGCTGCTCTTCTCCAACGTGCGCGTGCACAGCTACTGCACGATCCACGAGGCCGTGATCCTTCCCGAGGTGGAGATCGGGCGCGGAGCGATGCTCTCGCGCGTCGTAATCGACCAGGGCACGCGCATTCCCGCGGGCCTGTGCGCCGGCCTCGATCCGGAGGAAGACCGCAAGCGCTTCCACGTCACCGAGAAGGGCATCACGCTCATCACCCCGGCCATGCTGGGCCAACGTCTGCACCATTTGCATTGAGGCGGTTGAAGGCCATGGCGCCCGAGCGATGCTGACCGAGCACGACATCTACCTATTCAAGGAAGGCACCCACGCCACCCTGTACCGCAACCTCGGCTGCCAGCTGGCCCCCGCAGGCGGCGCGCACTTCGCCGTGTGGGCCCCGAACGCGAAGGCGATCTCGGTGATCGGCGAGTGGAACCATTGGAAGCCCGGGCAGGATCCGATGAAGCTGCGCGGCGACGGTTCGGGCATCTGGGAAGCGGACGTGGCGAAGGTACGCCACGGCCACGGCTACAAGTTCGCGATCACCACGGCGCAGGGTAACCGCGAGGATCGCGCCGATCCGGTCGCGTTCCACGGCGAGCTCGCCCCGGCGAGCGCGTCGAAGGCGTGGTCGCTCGACTACGCGTGGGGCGACGACGAGTGGATGAAGGGCCGCGCCGCGCGTAACGCGATGGGGGCGCCGCACGCGGTCTACGAAGTGCATCTCGGATCGTGGCGGCGCGACGCCGACAACGCGCTTCCGACGTACCGCGAGATCGCCCTGCCGCTCGCCGAGTACGCGCGCTGGATGGGCTTCACGCACGTCGAGCTGATGCCGCTCACCGAGCATCCGTTCTACGGCTCGTGGGGCTACCAGACCACGGGCTACTTCGCGGCCACGTCGCGCTACGGAACGCCGCAGGACTGCATGTACCTGATCGACGTGCTGCACCGGCACGGCATCGGCGTGATCCTCGACTGGGTACCGTCGCACTTCCCCGAGGATCCGCATGCGCTCGCGCGATTCGACGGCACGCACCTCTACGAGCACGCCGACCCGCGGCTCGGCTTCCATCCCGAGTGGAAGAGTGCGATCTTCAACTACGGCCGCCACGAGGTGCGCGCATTTCTCACCTCGAGCGCGCATTTCTGGCTGGAGAAGTACCACGTCGACGGGCTGCGCGTGGACGCGGTCGCCTCGATGCTCTACCTCGACTACGGCCGCAAGCCGGGCGAATGGATCCCCAACGCGCACGGCGGCCACGAGAACCTCGAGGCGATCGAGTTCCTGAAGCAGCTCAACGTCACCGTCGGGCGCGATTTTCCCGATACCCGCACGATTGCCGAGGAATCGACCGCGTGGCCGCAGGTGACAAAGCCGGTGTTCATGGGCGGGCTGGGCTTCTCGATGAAGTGGAACATGGGCTGGATGCACGACACGCTCGACTACTTCGCGCACGATCCGATCTACCGGCGCTACCACCACGACGCGCTCACGTTTTCGCTCTGGTACGCGTTCACGGAGAACTTCGTGCTGCCGCTGTCGCACGACGAGGTCGTCTACGGCAAGAAGGCGCTGCTCTCCAAGATGCCGGGCGACCGCTGGCAGCAGTTCGCCAACCTGCGCCTGCTGCTCGGCTACATGTGGACGCACCCCGGCAAGAAGCTGCTCTTCATGGGCGGGGAATTCGGCCAGCGGCGCGAATGGCACCACGATCGCGCGCTCGACTGGGCGCTGGTGGAGGAGGCCGATCACGCCGGGCTGCAGCGCTGGGTGCGCGATCTCAATCGCGTCTACGCCGAGCGCCCCGAGCTGCACGCGCTCGATTTTTCCGACGCCGGCTTCCGCTGGGTCGACAACCACGACAGCGACGACAGCGTGGTCACGTACCTGCGCTGCGCCGAGGGGGCCGCCCCGGTGCTCGTGGCGTGCAACTTCACGCCGGTCGTGCGCCACGGCTACCGCGTCGGCGTGCCCGCCGGCGGCACGTGGCTCGAGGCGCTCAACAGCGACGCGCCGTTCTATGGCGGCAGCGGCGTCGGCAATCTCGGGCGCGTCACGGCCGAGGCGCTGCCGTGCCACGGGCGCGAGCACTCGCTGTCGCTCACGTTGCCGCCGCTCGCCGTCGTGCTGTTCGTCCCCGGGGCCACGCCATGAACGACGCCACCCGCCGCCCGGTGCGCGCGAGCATCGCGCCTTCCGCGGTGATCGAGGATGTGAAGCCGCAGGTCGACGGCGGGCGCTTCGCGGTGAAGCGCGCGCTCGGCGAGGAGATCGTGGTCACCGCGGCGGCGTTCGCCCACGGGCACGAGAAGGTCGCCTGCGCGCTGCGCTATCGCGGGCCCGACGAGGTCGGCTGGTCGCGCATTCCGATGGAATCGCTCGGCAACGACCGGTGGCGCGCGCGCTTCACCGTGGACCGCATGGGGGCCTGGCAATACGGCGTGACGTGCTGGATCGATTCGCTCGCCTCGTGGCGCGAAGGCTACGAGCGCCGGGTCGACGTGGACGACATGCGCATCGCCGCGAAAGTGGGCGCGGAGCTGATCGCCACGAGCGCCGCACACGCGACGGCGCCCGAGCGAGAGCAGCTCACCGAATGGGCGCGCGCGCTGCGCGAGGAAAGCGATCCCGTCGCGCTGCGCACGCTGGCGCTCGACGACACCCTGCTCGAGATCGCGCGAGCGCACGCGCCGCGCACCGGCGCGGCGCAGAGCGTCAACTTTCCCGCCGTGGTCGATCGTGAGCGCGCGCGCTTCGGCACCTGGTACGAGCTCTTCCCGCGCTCGCTCGGAAAGGACGGCGCCCACGGCACCTTCGCCGATGTGATCGAGCGCCTCGACGCGATCCGCGCGATGGGCTTCGACGTCGTCTACCTGCCGCCGATCCACCCGATCGGCCGCGCGAAGCGCAAGGGCCGCAACAACGCGCCCGCCGCGCAAAGCGGCGATGTCGGCAGCCCGTGGGGCATCGGAGCGCGCGAAGGCGGGCACACCGCGATCCACCCGGAACTCGGCACGCTCGCGCAGTTCCGCGACCTGGTCGAGGCGGCGAAGGCGCGCGGCATGGAGATCGCGATGGACGTCGCGTTCCAGGTGTCTCCCGAGCACCCGTGGGTGCAGGAGCATCCGGCCTGGTTCCGCAAGCGCCCCGACGGCACGGTGCAGTTCGCCGAGAACCCGCCGAAGAAATACGAGGACATCTACCCGATCGATTTCGCCACCACCGAGTGGAAGGCGCTGTGGCAGGCGTTGCGCGAGGTGGTCGAGTACTGGCGCTCGCAGGGCGTGGCCATCTTCCGCGTCGACAACCCGCACACCAAGCCGTTCGCGTTCTGGGAATGGCTGATCGCCGACATCCGCCGCGAGCATCCCGAGGTGATCTTCCTGTCGGAGGCGTTCACGCGGCCGCGCGTGATGCACCGGCTGGCGAAGCTCGGCTTCACGCAGTCGTACACCTATTTCACCTGGCGGACGACGAAGGCCGAGATCGAGGAATACTTCACCGAGCTTTCGCAGGACGACTCGCGCGAGTACTTCCGCCCGAACTGCTGGCCGAACACTCCCGACATCCTTCCCTATCACCTGCACAACGCGGGGCTGCCGATGTTCCGCGTGCGCCTCGTCCTCGCCGCCACTCTCGCCGCCAACTACGGCATCTACGGGCCGGCGTACGAGCTCGGCGAGAACCGGCCCTACAGCCCGAAGAGCGAGGAGTACCTCGCCTCGGAGAAATACGAGCTGAAGCGCTGGGATGGGGACGGCGCCGCGAGCCTGGCACCCTGGATCGCGAAGGTGAACGCGATCCGCCACGCGCACGCGGCGCTGCAGTCGGACTGGTCGCTCGCCTTCCACCCCACCGACAACGACCAGATCGTCTGCTACTCGAAGCGCGCGGGCGCCGATTGCATCCTGGTCGCGGTGAACCTCGACCCGCTGCGCGCGCAAAGCGGCTGGGTCACGCTCGATCTCGCGGCCCTCGGCCTCGAGGACCACGCGAATTTCCGCGTCGACGATTTGCTCTCCGGCGAGAGCTACCCGTGGCGCGGAGAGCGCAACTTCGTGATGCTCGATCCGGCGCGCGCCCCGGCGCATGTGTTCGCCGTCGGCCGCCAGCGCCAGCCATGAACGACCGCGCCGAAGCCGCCCAACCCGGGGTCGAGCCCGCGGGACTGCGCGACGATCCGTTGTGGTACATGGACGCGATCATCTACCAGCTCCACGTGAAGGCATTCTTCGATTCGACCGGCGACGGCATCGGCGATTTCGCCGGGCTCACCAGCAAGCTCGACTACATCCGCGACCTCGGCGTGAACACGATCTGGGTGATGCCGTTCTATCCCTCGCCGATGCTCGACGACGGCTACGATGTCGCCGACTACGAGAACGTGCATCCGCCCTACGGCACGCGGGCCGATTTCAAGCGCTTCGTGCGCGAGGCGCACGATCGCGGTTTGCGTGTGGTGACCGAGCTCGTGATCAACCACACCTCGGACCAGCATCCGTGGTTCCAGGCGGCGCGGCGCTCTCCCAAGGGCTCGCCCAAGCGCGACTACTACGTCTGGAGCGACGACCCCAACAAGTACGCCGGCACGCGCATCATCTTCACCGACACCGAGTCGTCCAACTGGGCGTGGGATCCGGTCGCGCAGCAGCACTACTGGCACCGCTTCTTCAGCCACCAGCCGGATCTCAACTACGACAATCCCCACGTGCTGCGCGCGGTGCTGCGCACCATGCATTTCTGGCTCGACATGGGCGTGGACGGCTTCCGCCTCGACGCCATCCCCTACCTGGTCGAACGCGAGGGCACGAGCAACGAGAACCTGCCCGAGACCCACGCGACCATCCGGCAGATCCGCGCCGACCTCGACAAGCACTACCGCGGCAAGCTGCTGCTCGCCGAGGCCAACATGTGGCCGGAGGAGGTGAGCCAGTATTTCGGCGACGGCGACGAGTGCCACATGGCGTACCACTTCCCGATGATGCCGCGGCTCTACATGTCGATCGCGATGGAGGACCGTTTCCCGCTGGTCGAGATCATGGGGCAGACCCCGCCGATCCCGCCGAACTGCCAGTGGGCGATCTTCCTGCGCAACCACGACGAGCTGACGCTCGAGATGGTCACCGACCGCGAGCGCGACTACATGTACCGCATCTTCGCGACCGAGGCGCGCATGCGCGTGAACGTCGGCATCCGCCGGCGCCTGGCGCCCCTGATGGAGAACAGCCGCCCGAAGATCGAGCTCATCACGTTCCTGCTGATGACGATGCCGGGCTCGCCGATCCTCTACTACGGCGACGAGATCGGCATGGGCGACAACATCTACCTCGGCGATCGCAACGGAGTGCGCACGCCGATGCAATGGAGCCCCGACCGCAACGCCGGCTTCTCGCGCGCCGACCCGCAGCGCCTGTACCTGCCGCCGGTGATGGACGCGGTGTACGGCTACGAGGCGGTGAACGTCGAGGCGCAGCTGCGCAGCTCTTCGTCGCTGCTGCAGTGGACGCGCCGGCTGATCGCCATGCGCCGGCGCTACCGTGCCTTCGGCCGCGGCACGCTCGCGTTCCTCGAGCCCGGAAACCGCAAGGTGCTCGCGTTCCTGCGCGAATACGAGAACGAGGCGCTGCTCTGCGTTGCCAACCTGTCGCACGTTCCGCAGGCCGTGGAGCTCGACCTGGCGCGCTTCGCCAAGCGCGTGCCGGTGGAGGTCCTCGGCCAGGAGCCCTTCCCGCCGATCGGCACCCAGCCGTACATCGTGACGCTGCCGGCCCATGGCTATTTCGCTTTCCGCCTCGCCACCGACGTGAAGCCGCCGGCGTGGCACGAGGCGCGGCTCGCCGAGCGCCAGCTGCGCGTGCTGGTGCTGGCCCCCGGCTGGGACGAGGCGCTCGGGCGCTCGGCCGCAGGCGAGCCGCCCGCCACGCACGATGTGTTCCTGAACCTGAATCACGAGAGGTTCCGCGACGAGATCCTGCTGCCCTACATCCGCGCGCGCCGCTGGTTCGCCGCCAAGGGCGACCGCGTCGTCGACATGCGCATGGCGATGATCGCGCCGTGGAAAGCGCCGTCGGGCACGTGGAACATCGGTGTCCTCGAGGCGAAGCTCACCTCGGGAGCCGAGCAGCGCTACCTGCTGCCGTTCGCGTTCGACTGGGAGACGCGCGACCACGACCCGATGGAGAAGCTCGCCCCGTGGGCGCTCGCGAAGGTGCGCCGGCGCGAGACCGTGGGCCTGATCTACGACGCGTTCGGCAATCCCGCATTCGCGCGCGACCTGGCGCGCGCGATGGGCGGCGGCGGGACGGTGGCCGTCGGCAAGGGGCGGCTGCGCTTCTCGTCCACGCGCGCCTACGCGGCGCTCGCCGGCGCGATCGACGAAGAGGTACGCATCCCGGCGCTCGAGCAGAGCAACACCGGCGTCTTCTTCGGCAGCCGGCTCTTCCTCAAGGGCTACCGCCTGCTGCGCACCGGCATCAACCCCGAGCTCGAGATGGGCCGCTTCCTCACCGAGAAATCGCCGTTCGAGCACACCGCGGCACTCGTAGGCGCGGTCGAGTATCTCGACGAAGGCGCCGAGCCGATCACGCTCGCGCTGATGCAGGCTTACGTCGAGAACCAGGGCGACCTGTGGACGCTCGTGCACGAGCAATTGCTGCGCAAGCTCGAGCTCGCGGCGGCGCCGCCGCCCGAGGGCGCCGGGTCGCCCGACACCGCGACCGCCGGGATCCATCTCGCGCGCATGGGGCTCCTCGGGCAACGCGTGGCCGAGATGCACCGCGCGCTGTGCCGCACGACCGGCGATCCCGCGTTCGACCCCGAACCGATCACGGACGAGGATTTCGCCGCATGGAAGGCGCGCGCCGCGGCGGAGATCGACACCACGTTCGGCGCGATCGAGGCGGCGACGATTCCCGCCGCGGCACGCGCGCAGATCGACACGCTGCTCGGCGCGCGCAAGCGGCTCCACGAGTACGTCGCCCAGCTCGAGGCGAACGTGGGCGGGGTGATGAAGACCCGATACCACGGCGACCTGCACCTCAGGCAGGTGCTCGCGGCGAAGGACGATTTCTGCATCGTCGATTTCGAGGGCGAGCCGGCGCGCCCGCTCGCCGAGCGGCGGCAGAAGTCGAGCGTGCTGCGCGACGTGGCGGGAATGCTGCGCTCGTTCAGCTACGCGGCGCACGCGGCGGCGGTGCAGCGCGTGCCCGGCGGCGCGCCCGACAACGCCGCCAGCGCGATCCTTTCCGCCTGGGAGGACGATGCGATCGCCACGTTCCTCGAAGGCTATTCGCAGGCCGCGCGGGGGCTGGCATCGGTGCCCGCGGACGCGGCATCGATGCGCTCGACGCTCGACCTCTTCCTGCTCGAGAAGGCGCTGTACGAGCTGCGCTACGAAATTTCCAATCGACCCGACTGGATCGCGATCCCGCTTCGCGGCCTCCTGGAGCTCGCACGACGATGACGAGAACTTCGGCGCAAGCCACCAACGAGCTCTGGCCGGGCTCACCCTATCCGCTCGGCGCCACCTGGGATGGCGCGGGTGTCAACTTCGCGATCTTCTCGCGCCACGCCGAGAGGGTCGAGGTGTGCCTCTTCGACGAGCACGGCAAGCGCGAGCTTCAGCGCATCCCGCTGCGCGAGCGCACCGATTTCGTCTGGCACGGCTACGTGCCGCAGATGCGCCCCGGCCAGCTTTACGGCTACCGCGTCCACGGCCCCTACGACCCGCAGAAGGGCCACCGCTTCAACCCGCACAAGCTGCTGCTCGACCCGTACGCGCGCAGCATCGTCGGGCCGCTGAAATGGAGCGATGCGCAGTTCGGCTATGGCGTCGGCGACAAGGACGAGGATCTTTCCTTCGACCAGCGCGACAGCGCCCCGGGCATGCCCAAGTCGCAGGTGATCGACAACGCATTCGACTGGGGCAACGACCGGCATCCCAACCTCGCCTGCAACGAGCGCCTGATCTACGAGCTGCACGTGGGCGGATACACGATGCGCCATCCCGACGTGACGCCCGAGCGCCAGGGCACGTTCGAGGGGCTCGCGACGCGCCAGGTGATCGAGCACCTGCAGAGCCTGGGGATCACCACCGTGGAGCTGCTGCCGGTGCAGGCGTTCGTCGACGACCGCCCGCTCGTCGAGCGCGGCCTCACCAACTACTGGGGCTACAACAGCATCGGCTTCTTCGCGCCGGACCAGCGCTTCGGCGTGCACAACCCGGTCGCCGAGTTCAAGGCGATGGTGAAGGCGCTGCACGCGGCCGGCATCGAGGTGATCCTCGACGTGGTCTACAACCACACCGCCGAAGGCAGCGAGAAGGGCCCGACGCTTGCCTTCCGCGGCATCGACAACTACACCTACTACCGGCTGGGCGACGAGGACAAGCGCTTCAACAGCGACTTCACCGGTTGCGGCAACACGCTCGACCTGCGCAATCCGCGCGTGCTGCAGCTCGTGGTCGATTCGCTGCGCTACTGGGTGACCGAGATGCACGTGGACGGCTTCCGCTTCGACCTCGCCTCGACCCTCGCGCGCGACAGCCCCGACTACGACGTCTTCAGCAATTTCTTCGCGGTGCTGCGCCAGGACCCGGTGCTCTCGCCGCGCCTGCTGGTCGCCGAGCCGTGGGACCTGGGCGAGGGCGGCTACCAGGTGGGCCGGTTCCCGCCGGGATGGGCGGAGTGGAACGACCAGTACCGCGACACGATGCGCGCCTACTGGAAGGGCGACGGCGGGTTGATCGGCGATTTCGCGCGGCGCCTCACCGGCTCGCACGACTTCTTCGGGCCGAACGAGCGCGGGCCCTGCGCGAGCGTCAACTTCATCACCGCCCACGACGGCTTCACGCTGAACGACCTGCTGTCGTACAACGAGAAGCACAACGAGGCGAACGGGGAGGAAAACCGCGACGGCAACACCAACAATGCGTCGTGGAACCACGGCGTGGAGGGCCCGAGCGACGACCCCGAGATCAACGCGTTGCGCGAGCGCCAGAAGCGCAACCTGCTCGCCACGCTGCTGCTGTCGCAGGGCGTGCCGATGCTGCTCGCCGGCGACGAGGTGGGCCGCACCCAGGGCGGGAACAACAACGCGTATTGCCAGGACAACGAGATCAACTGGCTCGACTGGTACTGGGACGATCCCAAGTGGCACCTGCTCAACTTCGTGAAGCGCGTGATCCGGCTGCGCAAGGCGCACCCGATCCTGCGCCGGCGCGGCTTCTTCCAGGGCGTGCCGGTGGACGACGGCGGGCGCAAGGACGTCGCGTGGCTCAAGCCCGATGGCCAGGAGATGACCTCCGAGGAGTGGGAAAAGGAATTCGCGCGCTCGCTCGGCATGTGGCTCAACGGCGATCGGCTGCCCGAGACCGACTTGCGCGGGCGCCCGTTGCAG
>JANPHA010000318.1:0-45398 GCA_031424255.1 Burkholderiales bacterium
AATTGGCCGAGCGTCGCCGCGGGCAGTTACTCCCTCACCGCCATGGCCACCGACAATTCAAGCGGCAACAAGACCTCGACCGCGGTCCTCATCTCGGTGAAAACACCCCCGACGGTCAATATCACCGCGCCTGCCAACAACTGCGCTGCGAATCCGACCTTTACGTTCTCCACCCCGGGTTACAACCGCGTGACGATCAAGGTGAAGGATTCCAATGGCACGGTGATTTATGCGGCCACGAAAGTGCTCTACATGTTCAGCGCTATTGGCCAGTACAACCTTCTCAACGGCGTCTATGTCCAGATGCTGGGCCGGTTGAAGGTGGGGAACCTGGATGACGCCTCGACGGCGCTGATGGCGGGCGTAGCTGAAAAATACAATGCGGTATTCATTGCCTTGGGTGCAACGTTGAGCAGCGCGGTAGACCAGCTCGGCACGATGGAACGAGCGACACTCGGGGACAATATCGCGGAGCTCATGCTGGTGCGGCCGAGCGGCGGTGGGCAAAGTACCGGATACTTTATATACATGATTCGCGGCCAGGATGGCATCTGGCGGATCGACGGGATGTAGTCGTCGCCACAGATCTGACCTCGATTGATACGTGAACACTGCGCAACAAGGAGGGACCAATGATGCTGACACCCAGTTTGTCTCGAGCAATTTGCCTCTTCGCAATAGGACTTGGCGGCTGTGCTGTAGACCATTTCGATATTCCTTACACAGAACAACAACGGAATCGAACTGTCATCGAAGAGCAAAGCCAACAAGTAGTTCCGAACGCAATCGTGGCATTCATATGGCGCGCGAATGTTGCCGACGGTCACGCATCACGATTGACTTGCGAGCACACGGAACTCACTCGCTCCGATGATCAAGGGCGATACGCCATTCCAACATGGCGCGGTCGATCACCCATGATCCAGGCTATCTACAAGCGCGGCTTGTCCAAGAAGTACGACGCAGAAGCAAATCGAAGAGGTGTCGACATCATGATCGCCTTCAACGGCAGCTCCACGGATCGATACACCGAGCTTGGATATATCTTGAATGCGCTCAATTGCGACGAACGGGAATCGCGCAATGACAAGGATCTCTTCATCGCCATGAATGAAGAGGCCATTGCAATGGTTCGAACCGAAGCCGACGCCAGAGCGGCAGAGGTGTTTCAGGGAATGGTTGACTTCGTGCTCTATGGTGAGGACGAAGCACGCGCGCGCCATACCGCTCGGGCGGTAGCGCGCACGAAGTCGGAGAGCGCGAGATGAAAGTGCTGCTTCGCTTTGCTTTGTTGCTTAGCTGGGGGTTGATCGCAACCGCTCCTGGCGCTTACGAACTCGCAACTCATGGCAGGGCAACACTTCGCTCCGTGCAAAGTTCACAGCTAGGATCGACGCCGGCCATTCAAGAGAAACTTGGGATAAACCTTTACACCGTCCCATCGACAAGCACTGCGAATCCCTTTGGAAAGTCCTACTTTGATATTGGAAGTGTGCTTCGGATCAGGTCGGCGATGAGTTTCGAGCAAGGGTTCATGCCAAATGATCCTGCAAGCGGGTTCAATAAGGCAAATGACGCACTCTCGCTTAGAGGCTGGGTGCTGCGGGGAGCGATACGGGAGGATGACAGCCCGATTATGAACGTGTTGGCGAACGACGACCCCGTAAATGACGCACGTCCATTGAATCATTTCTACGATCCGGTGCATGACAAGCCGATGACTGTCGGGGGCCTGACGAACGGGGCCACGCTCGGAGCCAAGAGTCCTGACTGGGCGCTCGGCACTTGGGATGTTTTCGCCAATCCCGCCGTCCCTAATGAGTCAAGAAAGAATCATTTTTCGACGCTGGATGCTCGTGAGGCGATGTGGCGAGCATTGACTCTGCGCGACAAGCAGGGCAATTCAGTCGATTCATTTGACACGATGACAACAGAGCAAATCCGGAAGGCGTACTGGGCAACAACATTTCGCGCGCTGGGCGATGTTTTGCACATGATTCAGGATCTGGCTCAACCTCAACACTCGAGGAATGAGCCGCACAACGGTCACGGGCCCGCCGTCGTACAGCAATATATCGGTTACGGAAGCGCCCTCGAGTTGTACACAGAAGCGCGGGCCGTGGCAGCTAGTTTCTTCAATATCAATGTAGGTAATGGAACCCAACTAGTCACGATTGGCAATCCACCTCCGCTCAATCTCAACGGCTATCCAACGATCCCGGCGTTCAGCCATTTCGTTGACTATTTCACATCGGGTCCAGGGCCCAGTCAGTCGACGGGTTACGGAATGGCCGACTACTCGAATCGCGGATTTTTCACTCAAGCTAAGAATTTGGGTCGCTCCGATTTCACACGGCCTTCGAATGACCCTGCCGACTACGTCTTGTGTGCGCAACCTGCAACGATGTGGGATGGCAATCCGCTTCCGGGAAACGTTCAGGTTGAACTCTATTGCGGGAAGAGCCCCGTCGTGGACACATTGAATCCGGCCGCCAATGCGAACGGCGTACCGATGACCTCGAAGAGTATCTGGGACCAGTTCCTTACGACGCCGGGTACTGCTACATACCATTTGGTCAGAGAGGTCTACGATGCGCAACTTGACCTTCTCCTGCCGCGAGCGGTCGCCTACTCCGCCGGACTCTTGGATTATTTCTTTCGTGGTCGAATGGAAATCTCTCTCCCGGGCTCCGGTGTGTACTCCGTTGTGGATCACGCCCTGCTTGCCGGAGACAATGCACCACCGACCGCCATCTACGGCTTCAAAGGATTCAAGACAATTCGTCTGAATCTCAAGAACACCACGCCGTCCATCAATTCCCCTATGAGTGCTGACAGCGTGCCGCAGGCCATGGGCATTGGCACTTTGGTAGCGGTAGTCAAGTTCCACCGGAACAGCTGCTACAACGACGCGCTTTCGGGCCAGCCGGGTTTAATCGGGGAAGCGTTTGCGGCTTCGTGTCGCACCGCCGGGGAAGAGATTGTGGTATCCCAACCGAATCCCGTCGACTCGGTATCGTCAGATGCAAACGAGGTCAAATTCACCTTTGACAACGAGATTCCAATCAACATAACCGATGCTTATTTGCAAGTGGTCTTTCGTGGCGTACTCGGCCAGGAGGCCGATGCAGTGGTCGTGGCCACTAAGGACATCGCGGAGCCGACTTACGTCTCGTACTTCAACGCGACCGACTACATCAGGATCGGAGGCGCAGTGTTTCCACGCGACCTCGTCGCCTCGACTCCGGCGTTGCTGGATCAAGTATTGCCGCGCTCGTGTGTGGATGCCGAGAACAAACTCCGTGACGTATGCCTCCAGCCATTGCAGGAAATCTCGTTGACCATGAGGATTCCCACAATTGCAGGCCCACCCGGCCCCGGGACGACGATTACGGCTTCGTCGCTGCCGCTTCGCCGATTCATTCGCTTCGGCTATTTGACCGATGCCGGGACCGCATACTCGATCAACGTGACCGCGAGTTGCCCGTTCCCTTCAGGGCCGCTCAACTCTGAACCGTTTTCGCATCAACTTACGGTCAACGCGGACGGAAGTACAACGGCTCAATTCAGGTCATTCGAGCAAGAGCGAGGGGTATTCGGATGGACGCAGCCGTCCTGTGTATTGTCGGGTGACAACACAGATCCCGGCAACGGAGCGATTGCCGGGATGGTGTCGCTCACGAACTTGCATCCTTACGCGGTCTCAATATCGCCGGGCCCGCTGGATTGAGGTCGATATGGAAAGCGCTGATCTCTGGGGACTCTCTGCGCACGCGCCTCGTGTCTCGCGCCTACTCCGTTGCGACGCTCCCGTGCGCGCGCGCGGTGCGCGCCTGGAGATCGCGCAGGGTCGCGAGCTCCGCGGCGGTGGGATGCGTGGTGACCGGCAGGTGGCTCGCCACCTTGAGGTCCCAGCCGGTCGAAGCCTTCGCCTGCTCGACGCTGATGCCGGGATGGATCGCCGCGAGGGTGAGCTCGCGCGTGACTGCGTCGGGCACCAGCACTCCGAGATCGGTGATGACCGCGGTGGGACCCGCGCCGCGCGCGCCGGATCTCTCGCGCGAGTCGCCGCCCTCGAGATGCCCGACCGACGTCATGAAGTCGAGCTTCTCGACGAAGCTGCGCTTGGTCTGCTTGATGATGATCCAGGTTTCCTTCGCGTTCGAAGCGATCTCGGGCGCGCCGCCCGCGCCCGGCAGCCGCACCTTCGGCTTCCTGTAGTCGCCGCCGATCACCGTGGTGTTGATGTTGCCGAAGCGGTCTATCTGCGCGGCTCCGAGGAAGCCCACGTCCACGCGCCCGCCCTGCAGCCAGTAGCGGAAGATTTCCGGAACCGAGACCACGGTATCCGCATATTCCGCGAGCTCGCCGTCGCCGATCGACAGCGGCAGCACATCGGGCTTCGCGCCGATCGTGCCGGATTCGTAGATCAGCACGACTTCGGGCGCGTGCGTGAGGCGCGCGAGGTTCGCAGCGGCCGAGGGCATGCCGATGCCGACGAAGCACACGGTGCCGTTCTTCAGGCGGCGCGCGGCCTCGATCGTCATGATCTCGGTCGGCAGGTATTCGATCGGAGCGCTATCGGGCATGGGCGGTACCTTGGGCCCCGGCCGGCGCCGGGGAGACGATTTGACTTGGCGTGGAGATGCGTGCCGATTGCATGAACTCCGCGTGATCCCTGGTGCCGAGCACGTGCTGCTTCATCCACGCGAGGAAGGCTTCGCGGTCCTTCGCGATCGCGTCCCACGCCTTGCAGAACGCGTTGTCGCGGCCGTAGTAGCCGTGGGCATAGCTGGGGTGCGCGCCGTACGGCACTTCGCACACGGCGCCGAGCACCCAGTGGGGCAGGTAGCACGCGTTCATCGGAGCCTCGAGGTCGTCGACGATCTCCTCCACCGTGACGATCGCGGCCTTCGCCGCGAGCACCGCCTCCTTCTGGATGCCGACGATGCCGGTGATCAGCACGTTGCCCTTGCGGTCGGCCTTCTGCGCGTGGATCACGGTCACGTCCGGATTGATCGCCGGCGTGGCCGCGAGCTTCTCCCCGGTGAACGGGCAGGTGATCGAGCGGATGTTGGGATTCTGCTTCGGCAGGTCGGAGCCGACATAGCCGCGCAGCACGGAGAACGGCAGGCCCGAGGCGCCGGCCTGGTAACGGCCCGCCATGTCCGCATGGCTGTGCTCCTGGATCGCGAGCGCCCGCGGCCAGCCGTTCTCGATCGCATCGCGGAAGCGATGGATCGATCCGACGCCGGGGTTGCCGCCCCACGAGAACACCAGCCCCGATGCGCAGCCCATGCCGATCAGCTGGTCGTAGACGATGTCGGGCGTCATGCGCACCAGCGTGAGCTCCCTGCGTTGCTGGCGGATCACCTCGTGGCCCGCGGCGAACGGAATGAGGTGCGTAAAACCTTCCATGCAAACCGTTTGCCCGTCCTTCACAAAGCGCGCGACCGCGTCGGCGAGCGGCATGATCTTCGTCGTCATCGGCGCTTTCCTGGATGTGGAACAGCGTTCTGGATTCGTTTCCCGATGGTAGACTCGTCGCGGCAAAATTGCACCGTTTGCAGGAGTGAGAATCGATGGGCGAGGAGAAAAAGCCGGGCGTCGATCGGCGCGCGTTCCTGAAGACCGCCGCGGCGGCGGGCGCGGGCGCGGCCATCACCGTCGCCCCGGCGACGGCCGGGGCCGAATCCCCCGCGAAGGACAAACCCCTTCCCGGCGACATCGTGGTCGAGCGCCCCGGCTCCGATTTCATGATGGACGTGATCAAGACGCTCGACCTCGAGTACATGGCGAGCAACCCCGGGTCGAGCTTCCGCAGCCTGCACGAGTCGCTCGTCAACTACGGCGGCAACCGGAAGCCCGAGTTCCTCACCTGCATGCACGAGGAAGCGGCGGTGGCGATGGCGCACGGCTACGCGAAGGCGGCGGGCAAGCCCATGGGCGCGATGATCCACGGCAGCGTGGGCGTGCAGCATGCCGCGATGGCGATCTACAACGCGTGGGTCGATCGCGTGCCGGTGATGATCTTCACCGGCAACGGGCTCGACGCCGCCAAGCGCCGTCCCGGCACGGAGTGGAACCATTCGGTGCAGGATCCGGCGCTGCTGGTGCGCGACTTCGTCAAGTGGGACGACTATCCGATGTCGTTGCAGCATTTCGCCGAATCGACGGTACGCGCCTACAAGATAGCGATGACGCCGCCGATGGAGCCGGTGCTGATCAACGCCGACATGGATCTGCAGGAAGACGCAATCCACGAGACCGACCTCAGGATCCCGAAGCTCACGCGCTCGCGCCCTCCGCAGGGCGATCGCGGCGCGCTCGCCGAGGCGGCGAAGTGGCTCGCCGAGGCGCAAAGCCCGGTGATCATCGCGGATCGGTGCGCGCGCAACCAGGACGGCGTGAGGCTGCTGGTCGAGCTGGCCGAAGCGCTCCAGGCGCCGGTCGTCGATCTCGGCGGACGCATGAACTTCCCGATGACGCATCCGCTTTGCCACAACGAGGTGCGGCGCGCGCTGGTGCGCGAAGCCGACGTCGTCCTGCTGCTGGAAGTGGCGGACCCGTGGGGCCAGTTCCACTCGCTTTCGGACCCGCACAAGGAGTTGCGCACGCTTGGAAAGAAGGACGCGCGCATCGTGAACGTCTCGATGCAGGACGTGTACATCCGCTCCAACTACCAGGACCACCAGCGCTACATGCCGGTTGATTTGGCCATCAACGGCGATGCGCAGGCCAGCCTCTCCCTTTTGACCGAAGAGATACGTCGGGCGAGCGGCGACGATCGCAAGCGGGCGTTCGCCGCGCGCGGCGAGAAGCTCAAGGATGCGTATGTGAAGGAGAAGCGGCGCGCGCGCGAAGAGGCGGCGATCGGCTGGGACCTGAGCCCGGTCACTACCGCCCGATTGGCCGCGGAGACGCTGAACGCGATCCAGGCCGAGCCGTGGTCGCTCGCGGTGAGCGATCGCATCCCGTGGGCGCGCCGCCTCTGGCCCGCGACCGACTATCACCACATGCTCGGCGGATCGGGCGCGCAGGGCGTGGGGTATGCCGCACCGGCGGCGCTGGGCGTGGCGCTCGCGAACAAGTCGAAGGGTCTCTTCACCGTCACGTTCCAGCCCGACGGCGACCTCATGTATTCGCCCGGGGTGCTCTGGACCGCGGCGTACCACAAGATCCCGGTGCTCTTCGTGATGCACAACAACCGCGGCTACCACCAGGAGATCATGCACCTGCAGCGCATGGCCGCGATCCACAAGCGCCGCCCCGATCAGGCGTGGATCGGCACCGTGATCGACAATCCCGCGATCGATTATGCGAAGCTCGCGCAGGCGCAGGGCGTGTGGGCCGAGGGCCCGATCGAGGATCCTGCGAAGCTCGGCGCGGCGTTGAAGCGCGCGGTCGCGGTGGTCAAGTCGGGACAACCCGCGCTGGTGGACGTGGTCTGCCAGGGGAGGTAGGTTGGAGGCCATGATGAGCCGCTTCACCGCGACCGGAGACACCCTCTGCATAGCCGTCGACGACGATTCGGTCGAGGTCTACGCGCTCGCGGCGGTCGCGGCGCTTCGTAACTGCGGCGCGCGCAGGGTGTACTTCCGCGGCGTCGACGCGCAGGAATATCCGGCGCTGGTGCAGCTCGGCCAGGCCGGCATCACGCTGGTGGCGTGGGGCCACGAGCCGGAGAATTTCATGAAGGTGCCGCGCGTGCTTCACCAGGACGGGGAGCTGGTGGTGGTGAGCGACAAGCCGATGCGCAAGGAGCAATGGCGCGACGTCGGCGAGACGATCGAGGCCGAAGTCGCGCGCCGCAATCCCCGGGCGCCGTTCGACGCCGCAAGCGCGGGTCGCTGAAGTTGGCCTGCGAAGAGTGCCGCGACCTCGAGACGCACGAATTCCGCTCGCCCGATGACCTGCTGCATGCGCTCCGGGTCGCGGCGGCCGAGGTCGACCGCGGAGCCCTCCGCCATTTGCGCGCCGGGGACCTGACGCTTCCCGAGCAGGAAGCGATGTCGTCGATCCTCGACGCCCACGTGCTGCCCGATACGGTCGAGTACCGCTTCCAGTGCGCGGTATGCGGCGACCGCTTCACGCTCCACGCCGACACCACCCACGGCGGGGGCGGGTGGACGCGCTCGCCCGGGCCGGGCTAGTCCTTCAACAGCGGGATGTCCTTCGCCTTCGGGCCGGCCTTGATCGACACGATGTAGGCGTAGATGTCGGCGAGCTCGGCGTCGCTCACGTGCTGCGCGTCGTAACGCGGCATCGCCTCGCGCGGACGGCGCACCTGCTGCGCGAAACCTTCCCACGGCCACACGTCGTACGCGATGCGCGGTCCGCTGCCGCGGTCGCCGCCCTGGCCCGCGGTGCCGTGGCAGGTGTAGCACATGTTCTTCATGTAGAGCGCCTTGCCGCGCGCAGCATCGCCGGCGGGGGCTTGCGCGTTGACGCCGAACGCGGCCGCGGCGAGCGTGGCGGCGAGCCATCGAGACTTCATGTGTCCTCCTCCTCTTGTTGCTCTGCCATCGCGGCGGCCGCGTTCTTCGCCGCCGACATGCGGCGCTCGGCGAGCGAGACGAAGCCGCCCGCGAGCAGGAACGCTCCGTTCGCCCAGAATACCGGCCACAGCCCGAAGGCCGAGCCGAGCCCGCCGAACACCAGCGGCACCAGGATTTGCGTGAACTTGTTGACCGTGAGGCGCATGCCGAGCGCTTCTCCCGAGCGGCCCGCGGGCGCGTGGTTGTAGGTGAGCAGGATGGTGAGCGGCTGCGCGCACCCGAGCCCGATGCCGAGCAGGAAGGCGATCAGCGCGAGCAGCGGCGCCTGCGAGACGAACGGCACCGCGAAGTAGGTCACGCCGGCGATGAAGAGCGAGGCGGTGAGCACGCCGACTTCACCGATCCGCCGCGTCGCCGAGCTCATGCCCAGGCGCACGATGAAGGCGGCGACCGCGTAGCTCGACATCACCAGCCCGATCGCCGAGGCCGACAGCCCGATCGTGCGGCCGTACACCGGGAAGTAGAACGTGAAGAGCTCGATGCCGGTGAGCGTCACGCCGCTCATGATGAGCGTGCGCCGCAGCCCGGGGCTGGCGAGCAGGTCGAGCGAGCCCGATCTTGGCGTGTGCGCCGGCGCGACGTGCCGCGGCCCGAGGCCCGGATACCGCGCGAGGATGATCGCCGGCGACATCGCGACGATCGCGAGCAGCACGTAGGTCGGGGGAAATCCCCAGCCGTCGATCCAGAAGCCGGCGAGCGCGGGGCCGATGAACGCCGAGATCGACGCTCCCAGGCTGAAGGTGGCGAAGTTGCGCGTGCGCGTCGCGCCGTCGCCGTACCCGCCGATCAGGTTATGCACCGAGACGTGGAAGAAGATGTGGCCGAGCCCGATCAGCGTCGCGCACGCGAGCAGGCCGGCGAGGTTCGCAAGCACGAGCGGGACGAGCATGCCGAGCGCGATCGTGATCGCGCCGAGCATCATCGGGCGCTTCACGCCGATGCGGTCGGAAATCTTTCCGGCGTAGACCGCGAGCAACAGCGGGAACGCCGCGAAGAGCGCCGCGAGGATGCCCACCTGGAACGGCGTCGCGCCGATCGCGAGCGCGGAGAGCGACACCAGCATCTTCGCGCCGCGCATCGCCACGCCCTGCAGCAGCGCACACAGCACCGCGACGTAGACGATCACCGGTGATGTGTTCCGCGTGAAGGAACGATGTTCCGCTGCATGTGACGATTATACTGAACGCTTCTCGAGGCGAGTCGCGTTTTCCATGGCTGTCGGGCGCAACGATCCCTGTCCGTGCGGCAGCGGCAAGAAATTCAAGAAGTGCTGCGGCGCGGTGATCACGATCGCCGCGGCGCCCTCTCGCCAGTGCGGTGATTGCACCGCGTGCTGCGACGGCTGGGTGGTCGGCGTGATCGAGGGCCACGAGATGAAGCCCGGGCAGCCGTGCCACTTCCGCGGCGAGCACACCTGCACGATCTACGAGCGCCGCCCCGAGCATCCGTGCCGCAATTTTGTCTGCGGCTGGCTGCAGGACGCGAGCCCGTTCCCCGAGGAATTCCGCCCCGACCGGCTCGGCGTGCTGGTCATCCCGATGCGCTGGCGCGGGCGCGAGGCCTACGTGCTGCGCTCGGCGGGGCGCGATCCCGACGCGGCGCTGCTCGCGTGGATGCACGCCTTCAGCCTGCGCACGCAGCGCCCGTTCTTCTACGAGGTGGGCGGCGAGCGCTTCGGCTTCGGCCCGCCGGAATTCCAGGCGGAGATGAGCCAGAAGGTCGCGCGCGGCGAAGCGCTGTGGTAAACCCGTCCCCGGTTTACTCGGCCTGGATCTTCGCGTCGGCGATGACCTTGGCCCACTTCGCGGATTCGGTCTTGAAGAGCGCGCCGAGCTCGTCGGCGGACATGGGGTCGGGCTCGAGGCCGGCGGCCCGGAGCGTCGCCTGCATGTCGGGCGTGTTCACGATCGCGGAGATCTCGCGATTGAGCAGATCGACGATCGCGCGGGGCGTGCCGGCGGGCGCGACGAACGAATACCAGGTCGTCACCTCGTAGCCCGGCACCGTGTCCCTGATCGCGGGAATGCCGGGAAGTTGCGCGGAGGGTTTCGCGCTGCTGACACCGAGAGCGCGCAGCTTGCCCGCCTGCACGTGCTGGATCATCGACGGGAGCGCGTTGAACATGAACTGGACATTTCCGGAGAGCAGGTCGGTCACCGCCGGCGCGCTTCCCTTGTACGGCACCTGCACCGCATCGATGCCGGTCATGAAGTTGAAGAGCGATGCGGCGAGCCCCTGGGTCGTCGCCGCGCCGAGCGAGCCGAAGTTGAGCGAGCCGGGCCGCGACCTGCCGAGCGCGATGAATTCCTTCAGCGTCTTCGCCGGCACGCTCGGATGCACGACGAGGACGAGCGGCGTGAAGCCGGTCTGCGCCACCGGGGCGAAATCCCTGAGCGGATCGTATGGATGGTTCCTCATCAGCGACGGCGTCATCACGAACACCGGGGTCGCGAGCCCGAGCGTGTAGCCGTCCCGGGGCGAGGTGGCCACGAGCTGCATGCCGATCGTGTTGCTGCCGCCGCCGCGATTCTCGACGATCACCGGCTGCTTCAGGCGCTCGGTGAGCTGTTGCGAGATGTGGCGCGCGACGATGTCCGCGCCGCCGCCCGCCGCGTACGGCACGATCACCTTGATCGGCTTGTTCGGATAGTCGCCCGTGCCCTGCGCGGCCGCGTGGGGTGCGAGGCATGCGAGAGATGCGGCGAGGGCGGCGGCGAGAATTCTAGCGCGAGGGATCGTCGTCATCGTGTTGGTGCGTGTGCGTGGGGTGGTGGTGCGGGCCATGCCCATGGTCGTGGTCGTGCATCAGGGACTGCGGGACATCGGGGAACATCTCGCGCGAAGTAGGCGCGGGCGGCCCCACCCATTCGACGCCGCCCTGCTTGCGCGCCGCCGCGAAGAAATCGTCCCACGCGAGCCTGCCGGGGTCGCGCGCGACTTCCAGCCGCTGCGCGAGGGCGGCGAGCACGAGCTTGCGCACGCGCCGTCCGTCCCAGCCTTCGCACAGCGCCGCGAGCTCCGCGATGCGCACGCGATCCTGCGCAAGCGGGGAGAGCGCGGGCCATTGCACCGCGAGCTCGCCGATCGCGCTTTCCAGGATCTTCGCGATCGTCTCGACGTCGGGCAGCGCAAAGCGCATCACGAGATCCGCGCGCGACAGGAACGCCTCGTCCACCGCCTCGATGAAATTTGTCGTGGTGACGAAGAGCACCGAGGGCAGTTTCTTCGCGATCTCGTCGATGCCCAGCAGCACGGCGTCGGTGGCCCGATGCACGTCGACCGGGTTCGCCTCGAACGAGGCGCTCGAGCGGCGCACCGCGAAGCTCTCCACCTCGTCGATCAGCACGACGGTGAACGGGCGGCGCGCGGCGATTTCCGGAATCGTCTCGGCCAGCAGCCGCGTCACGTTGCGCTGGCTCTCGCCCAGCATGTCGCTCGGAAACGCGTGCGGATTGATCTCGAGGAGGGTGGTCGCGCCCGCGCGCGCCAGCGCGAGCGCCGCCACCTGCGCGAGTCCCCGCGCCATCGTGGTCTTGCCCGTCCCGGGAGGGCCGGCAAGCACGATGAGGCCATGGGGCAATCCCGAGAGCATCGCGAGCTTGCGCCCGTGCTCGAGAGTGAGCAGCGCCTGCGCGAGCAGCCGTTCCTTCACCTGGCGCGGCACGATGATCGCGTCCCAATCGCGGTCGTGGTGCTCCGCTGGGAGCACGTGCATCGAGAGCACGCCGGGGGGAAGGGCGGCCCGAGCGCGCTCCACTATTCGCCCGGCCGCTTGTCGTCGGGCCACTGGATCCGCGAGAGCTCCTGCGCGGAGACGAGCGTGTCCTCGGCCTCCTCGAAGAGCACCATCGGATCCATCAGCGCGCGCATCGTCTCGAGGATCGAGTCGAACATGTGGATGCGCACCAGCCGGCATTGTTTGTCGGGGTCGTCGTTGAAGTGCTGGTGCCAGAGGAAATGGTCGACCACGATCAGGTCGCCCTTCTTCCAGCGATGGTGCTCGCCCTTGTCGGGCGCGGTGCCGAGGAAGCTGTGGCCATGGCCCTCGACCACGTAGAGCCACGCCTCGCCCGGATGGCGGTGCAGCGATTGCGTCTTGCCGGGCGCGAACTGGATCATCACCTGCGTGAGGCCCGAGGCCTGGTTGCCGATCGCGCGGTCGTTCAGGAACTTGGTGCGCGTGCCGCGCGGGGTGGCGAGGATCTCCTGCTCGTCGTAGGGCGTGTGGATGCGCCCGGAGCGGCGCTTCTTCGTCTCGGCCGCAAGGCGTCTCAGGCGGCGCGCATACGGATCGTCCCCCGACGGTCCTTGCGAAAACGCCGGACGGGGAGGGAGGTCTGCGAATTTCTCGTGGCCGCGATCCTCGATCACGCTCATCCCGAGCGTCCACAGCGTCGGCTCCGACGAGTAGCTCATGAAGCGTCCGGGTGCCGCGCCGTCGTTGCCGTGCCGATGCCAGCTCCACGCGGGAATGTGGATCGCATCCCACGCCTTCCAGTCGTATCTCACGCCGTCGACCTCGGTCCAGCCCGAGCCCGAGACCATGAAGAGGATCGCGTCCCAGGAGTGGCGGTGGATCGTGGTGACGGCGCCCGGGTCGACCTCGTGCACCAGCGCATCGAGGCAGCGTGTGGGGCGATCTGCGTCCCAACCCATGTACACGCCGCTTCGCATCCCGCGCGCCGTCGGCATCAGTACCACGTCCTCCTCGCGGATCACGCTCTGGCGATAGCCGCGCCATTCATCGAGGAACTCGGCGCGGCGCTTCTTTTGAATGTGATAGTGAGTCGTCGTGGTCTGGGTCTTCGTCGGCATGTGGTTCTCTTATATGGAACATCGTTCCATTTGATTGCCCGCGAGGAAAGTTAAACATAGAATGGCGAGGACGGTCAATTTGACCACGCCCCCCATGCTCCGATCGAGCCTCGCGCTTTCCCTGCTGCTTTCGCTCCCGCTTTCCGCCGCGCTCGCGCAGGCGGCCGCGCCGAACGATGCGACCTTTCGCTATCGAGGCGCCGACCGCCAGGCGCGGCTCGCCGAGGGCGCGAAGCGCGAAGGCACGCTCACTCTCTACACCTCGCTCGCCCCGACCGAATCCAGGCCGCTCGCCGAGGCGTTCGAGAAGAAGTACGGCATCAAGGTCGAGCTCTGGAGAGCGCTCTCCGACAAGGTCGTGCAGCGCGTGGTGACCGAGCACCAGGCAAAGCGCAATGCGGTCGACGTGGTCGAGACCAACGGCCCGGAGATGGAGATGCTCGCGCGCGAGAAACTGCTCGCCGAGTTCCACTCGCCCCATCTCGCCGACCTCCCGGCGCAGGCCATCCCGCCGCACCGCACCTGGTTTCCCGACCGGCTGAATTACTTCGTGGTGGGCTACAACACCGCCAAGGTGAAACGCTCCGAGATCCCGGCCACCTACGAAGGCTTCCTCGACGCGAAGTGGAAGGGGCGCATCGGGCTGGAAGCGACCGATTCGGAATGGATGGCCACACTCGTCAAGGCGTGGGGCGAGGAGAAAGGCCTGGATTATTTCCGCAAGCTCTCGGCGATGAAGCCCGACGTGCGTAAAGGGCACGTGCTGCTTGCCGAGCTGGTCGCCGCCGGCGAAGTGCCGGTGGGGCTCACGATGTACAACAGCAACATCGAGAGCCTGAAGCGCAAGGGCGCGCCGATCGATTTCGTCGCGGTGCAGCCGGTCGCGGCCCGCCCGCAGGGCATCGGCATCGCCAAGGCCGCCCCGCACCCGCACGCGGCACTGCTGTTCGCCGATTTCGTTCTGTCCCCCGAGGGACAGAAGCTGTTCGAATCCCTGGGACGGGTGCCGGCGAGCACCCGCGTCAAAAGCCGCCTCAACGATTTTCCCTTCCTCCTGATCGAGCCCGCCACGGTGCTCGACGAGTCGGAGAAATGGGAGAAGATGTGGGGCGAGCTCTTTCTCAACAAATGACGATCGAGGTGCGCTGACGCGATGCAAACCCTTCCCACCCACTGGCTGGCGCTCGTCGCGGTCGTCTTCCTCCTCGGCTTGAAACACGGGCTGGATCCGGACCACCTCGCGGCGATCGACGGGCTCACGCGCTTCAACGCCGGCAAGAAGCCGATCCTGTCGCGCTGGTCGGGGCTTCTCTTCTCCGCGGGCCATGGCGTGGTGGTGACGCTGGTGGCGATCGGGGTCGCCACCGTCGCCACCGAATGGCGCGCTCCGGGCTGGCTCGAGGGCGCGGGCGCGTGGATCTCGATCGGTTTCCTCACGCTGCTCGGTGCCGCGAACCTGGTCGCGGTGCTGCGCACGCCGGGCGGCGAAATCGTGCGCCCCGTGGGGATGCGCAGCCGCGTCTTCGCGCGCCTCACGCGTGCGGAGCATCCGGTGCTGATCGCGGCGGTGGGCGCGGCGTTCGCGCTCTCGTTCGACACCATCAGCCAGGCGGTGCTCTTCTCGGTCACCGGCTCGCATCTCGCCGGCTGGATCTTCGCCGCCGTGCTCGGGCTCGTCTTCACCGCCGGCATGATCGCCACCGACGCGTTGAACGGCCTGTGGGTGAGCCACCTGGTGCGCTGCGCAGACCGGCGCGCCGCGGCCGCCTCGCGCGTGATGAGCCTCGCGATCGCGTTCACCTCGCTCGCCATCGCGGCATTTGCCGCAACCCGCCAGCTGCTTCCGTCGCTCGATGCGCGGATGGACGATTGGGGGTTGATCCTGAGCGCCGGCGTGATCGGCGCGGTCTTCGCGGCCTACGGCGTCGCCATGCGCCTGGCACTCCGCACTCCCGCGCCCCAGACCTAGGAAATGGCTATGGATCGCAGCGTCAAGAAACCCAAGCCGCGGCGCATGCGGCTCTCGTCGGTCGCCAACGCGATCCGGCTCACCAAGGCGTTCTCGGAATCCGAATACGAGATGGGCATCAGCGCGCTGGCGACCCGCCTCGGGCTCGCCAAGAGCACGGTGCACCGCCTCGCGAGCACGCTGGTCGAGTACGACATCCTCGAGCAGAACCGCGAGACCGGAAAATACCGCCTCGGGCTGGCGCTCTTCGAGCTCGGCACGCTCGTGCGCCGCAAGATGGACGCGGCCTCGGAGTCGCAGGCGCAGATCCACGCGCTCGCCGACTCTTCCGGGGAGACCGTGCAGCTCGCGATCCTCGATCACCTGAGCGTGCTCTACATCCGCATCCGCGAAAGCCGCCAGGCGGTGCGCATGTCGTCGGGCCTGGGGTCGCGCGCCCCCGCGCATTGCACCAGCGTGGGCAAGGCGCTGCTCGCCTACCAGCCGCCCGAGATCGTGCAGCAGGTGATCGACAACGGCCTGAAGCGCTACACCGTCAACACGATCACCGAGCGCGCGGCACTGCTCGAGGAGCTCGCCTCGATCCGCTCGCGCGGCTACGCCATCGACGACGAGGAGATCGAGGTGGGCCTGCGCTGCATCGCCGCGCCGATTCGCGACCCCAGCGGGCCGGTGGTCGCGGCCATCAGCGTCGCCGCGCCGGTGCAGCGCATGAGCAAGAAGAACGTGCAGACGACGGTGCCGAGTGTCGTCGCCGCCGCCGAGGCGATCTCGCGGCGCATGGGCTACATCCCGTCGCTGTCCACGGCGATGATGGTCGACTGATGCATCGCGTTCGCCTCGACGACGCAACCGAATTCGCCTGCGGCGAGGGCGACACCGTCCTGCGCGCCGGGCTGCGCGCCGGGCTGGGCATGCCCTACGAGTGCAACGCCGGATCGTGCGGCACGTGCAAGGTGGAGCTCCTCGAGGGCCGCGTGACATCGCTGCGGCCCGACGCGCCCGGGCTCACCGAGCGCGACCGCGCAAAGGGCCGCGTGCTCGCGTGCCAGGCGCGTCCCGAGACAGATTGCCGCATCAAGGTGCGCCTGCGCCCGGAGAACGTCCCGGTCCATCGCCCGGCGAAATTCCGCGCGACCCTCGCGGGCACGCGCGATCTCACCCACGACCTGCGCGAGTTCCGCTTCAAGGCGCACGGCGCTCCGGGGTTCCTGCCGGGCCAGTACGCGCTCTTCTACCTGCCGGGCCTCGAGGCGCCGCGCACGTATTCGCTTTCGAATACCGACGACGGCAGCGGCGAGTGGCATTTCGTCGTGAAGCGCATGCCCGCCGGCGTCGGCACCAACACGCTTTTCGATCGCGTCCCGATCAGCAGCGACGTGACGCTCGACGGCCCCTACGGCCTCGCGTACCTGCGCCCCGAAAGCCCGCGCGACATCGTGCTGATCGGCGGCGGATCGGGGCTGGCGCCGGTGCTGTCGCTCGCGCGCGGCGCGATCGCCGAGCCGCGGCTCGCGGGAAGGAAGATCCATGCGTTCTACGGCGCGCGCGGCGAGCGCGACCTGTGCGGCGCGTGCGAGCTCGAAGCGCTGCCGGGCTTCGGCGAGCGGCTCTTCTATACGCAGGTCGTCTCCGAGACCGACGGCTTCGTGCACGAGCGCGTGAAGAAGGAATTCGGCGATCGCTTCAAGGAGTTCGAGTTCTATTTCGCCGGCCCGCCGCCGATGGCCGAGGCGGTGCAGAAGATGCTGATCGAGGCGCGCGTGCCGTATCCGCAGGTGCATTTCGACAGCTTCTACTGAAGGCGCGCGAGATGTCCAAGCTTCGACTCTCATTGGGCTGCTGGAACTACGACAGGACGCGCGCCTTGTTGGAAGGACGCATCCAGCCCGACGGCATCGACCTCACCTATCTCGACATGCCGGTGGAGGAGACTTTCTTCCGCATGCTGCGCCACCAGGAGTTCGACGTGGCGGAGATGTCGCTGTCGTCGTACACGGTGTCGCTCTTCAAGGAGAAGAAGAACTTCATCGCGATCCCGATCTTCCCGTCGCGCTTCTTCCGCCACTCGTCGATCTACGTGAATGCGAAGAGCGCCATCCGGGAGCCGAAGGACCTCATCGGAAAGAAGATCGGCAATCCCGAGTACCAGATGACGGCGCCGGTGTGGATCCGCGGCATCCTGCAGGACGAGTACGGCGTGCCCGTCGACACGCAGACCTATTACACCGGCGGCGAGGAAGAGCCGAACCGCCCCGAGAAGCTCAAGCTCGACCTGCCGCCCAACATCAAGGTGCAGCCGATCGGCGAGCGCGACACGCTCGCGGCGATGCTGCGCGACGGCGGCATCGACGCGTTCTATACCGCCCGCATGCCTTCCTCGTACGTGGCCGGAAAGCTCGAGCCCGTGCGGCGCCTGTTCGAGAGCTACATGGAGGTGGAACAGGCGTACTACCGCAAGACGAAGATCTTCCCGATCATGCACACGGTGGCGATCCGCCGCAGCCTCTACGAGCAGTACCCGTGGATCGCGATGTCTCTCTACAAGGCGTTCGTGAAATCGCAGCGCGAGACCTACGACGACCTGTACGTGACGGCGGCGCTGAAGGCGATGCTGCCGTGGCTCACGAAGCACGTCGAGGATGCGCGCGCGCTGATGGGCGACGACTTCTGGCCCTACGGCTTCGCGCCGAACCGCGCCACGCTCGCGACCTTCCTGCGCTACCACCACGAGCAGGGCCTGTCGAAGCGGCTGCTCGAGCCCGAGGAGCTGTTCGCGCCCGAGACGATGGAAAGCTTCAGGATCTGATGGCCGAGCCGCTCGGGACCAAGAAGCACAGCCTGCTGGATCACCTCCAGGGCGCCGACGGCGTGCATTCGCACGAGGAGGGCGACTTCGACCATGACCACGATCACGACGACCTCGGCGACTACGACCTCGAGAACGACGCGCTCTGGCTGCAGGACCACATCACGCTGGTCTCGGTCGGCATCGACATCGGTTCCTCCGGCACGCAGGTGATCTTCTCGCGCGTGCACATGCGGCGGCTCTCGGAAGAGCTCACCAGCCGCTACTTCGTGGTGAATCGCGAGACGCTCTACCAGTCGCCGGTGGCGCTCACGCCGTACCAGAGCGAGACCCGCATCGACGAGCGTGCCGTGGGCGACATCGTCGATGCGGCCTATACCGCCGCCAACATCCATCCCGACCAGATCGACACTGGTGCGGTGATCCTCACCGGCGAGGCGCTGCGGCGCGAGACCGCCAAGGCGATCGCCGACGTGATCGCAGAAATGGGCGGGGAGTTCGTCTGCGCCACCGCCGGCCACCACATGGAGTCGCTGCTCGCCGCGTACGGCTCGGGCGCGGCGCGCGCCTCGCACGATCTCGCGCGGCCGGTGCTGAACGTCGACATCGGCGGCGGCACGACCAAGCTCGCGCTGGTGGAGAACGGGAAGGTGGTGCATACGGCGGCGATACATATCGGCGGACGCCTGGCGGTAATCGATCCCCCTCCCCGGGCCTCCGCGAAGGGGGAGGGTGAAACGAGCATCACGCGGCTCGATCCGGCGGGAAAGCAACTCGCCCAAAATGCGGGCGTCGAGTGGTCGCTGGGCGGCGCCGCCCCCGAGGCGCAAATCCAGCGCGTGGCGGACTGGATGGCCGACGCGCTCGTGACCGCGCTCACCGTGAGCCCGACGCCCGTGCCGATCGATGCGCTCTGGCTCACCGCGCCGCTCGAGCCGCTCGAAGGCATCGCGGGGGTGATGTTCTCCGGCGGCGTGGCCGAGTATGTCTACGGCCGCGAGGAGCGCGATTTCGGCGATCTCGGCAAGCGCTTCGGCATTGCGCTGCGCAAGCGCATCGACGCGGGGCGCCTGCCGTACCCGATGCTGCCGGCGGGCGAATGCATCCGCGCGACCGCGATCGGCGCCTCCGAATACAGCGTGCAGCTCTCCGGCAACACGGTCTACATCTCCAGTCCGTCCGAGCTGCTGCCGCGCAAGAACCTGCAGGTGCTGCAGCCCGACGTGGTACTCGGAGATCGCATCGATCCGGCGCGCGTGACACAGGCGATCCGCCGCCACTTCGAGGCGTTCGACCTCGCCGAGGGCGAGGCTGACGTCGCGCTCGCATTCCGCTGGCAGGGCGCGCCTTCATTCGAGCGGCTCTCGGCCCTCGGGCGCGGCATCGTCGAGGCGCTGCCGATGACCCTGCTGCGTTCGCGCCCTGTGTACCTCGTGCTCGACGGCGACATCGGGCACTCGCTCGGCGCGCTGCTGAAGGAGGAATGGTCACTCGCCTCCGAGGTGCTGGTGATCGATGGCATCTCGCTCCGGGATTTCGATTACGTGGACCTGGGCCGCGTGCGCATGCCCTCGTACACCGTGCCGGTGACGATCAAGTCGCTGGTCTTCAGCGAGGATCCGCGCGGGCCGCGTGCGCGCGCCCACGGGCACCACCACGATCCCGGGCACGACCACGACCATGACCACGACCACGAGCATGGCCACGGGCATCACCATCACCGCCATGGATGACCTCAGGAAAATGCTCGCCGATGCGCTGCGGATGATGGAACGCGCGGAGGTGATCGACTTCAACGGCCACATGAGCTGCCGCCTGCCGGACAGCGACCGCGTGCTGATCAACTCGGGCAAGTCGGTGAGGAGCGCGCTCACCGCGGCCGACATCATCGCGATCGACATGGACGGCAAGCCGGTCGACGGCGACGTCGTCCCGCCGATGGAATTCCACATCCACACCGAGATCTATCGACGCCGCCCCGACGTGAACGCGGTCGCCCACACGCACCCGTTGTGGTCGACGCTCTTCAGCATGACGGGACAAGCCGTCGAGCCGGTGACAATGCAAGCGGCTGTGATGGGCCCGATCCAGCTCTTCGGCAAGACCGCCTCGATCAACCGGAAGTCGCTTGCCGAGGAGCTCGCCGCGGCGCTCGGATCGCATCGCGTGGTGATGCTGCGGTCCCATGGCGCCGTGGTCGTCGGCGCGGACATCGTCGAGGCGTTCGTGCTCGGCATCTACCTCGAGGAGACCGCCCGGCGCCAGTACATGGCGAAGACCCTCGGAACGCCGTACACGCTCACCGCGGAAGAGGTCGATTCCATCGGAGCGAACCTGCGCAGGCCCCACCTGCTGCGCAAAGTGTGGGATTACCACCACGCGAAATTGGAGCAATCGTCCCGCTGAGCGGAACGATCCGGAAGTTTCGTTTGACGGTGGGTACAGGGGGCGTTAGATTCGACCGTATTCCTATGCAGACCGATGTTCTACATAAAGGAACGGCCCCGATGACCGGGTCCGCTGCCGAAAAGCGCCGCTTCGAATGGGGCTGGATCGTGATCGGGCTGTGCGTCGCGATCACGATCTATCTCGCGCTGGTGCCGCTCGGCTTCCTGCTGTGGCAGAGCTTCTTCACGCCGCAGCAGGCCGAGAAGGCGGCGGTGTTCACGCTCGGCAACTACATCGAGGCGTACGGCAGCAGCGAGACGCTGCGGCTCTTCTGGAACTCGGTGCAGTTCGCGATCGGCACCTCGTGCTTCGCGTTCGTGATCGGCACCGCGCTCGCCTGGATGAACGAGCGCACCAATACGCCGTTCAAGAACCTGTTCTTCGCGCTGTCGATCATCCCGCTGATCATCCCCGGCATCCTCTTCACGGTCGCGTGGATCCTGCTCGCGAGCCCGAAGATCGGCATCGTGAACCTCGCGCTGAAGAGCGCCCTCGGCATCGAGGGGCCGCTCTTCGACATCTACTCGATGGCCGGCATGGTCTGGGTCGACGGGCTGCACTATTCCCCGATGGCCTTCCTGCTGATGTCGGCGGCGTTCCGCTCGATGGATCCGGCGCTCGAGGAATCGGCGATGATGAGCGGCGCCAACGTCTTTCAAGTGGCCTGGCGCGTGACGCTGCGCCTGTCGTGGCCGGCGATCTTCGCGACCATCCTGATCCTGTTCGTGCGCGCGATCGAATCCTTCGAGGTGCCCGCCCTCCTCGGCCTGCCGGTGGGAATCCAGGTGTTCACGTCCTCGATCTATCAGGCGGTGCATCGATATCCCAGCCAGGTCGGGCTCGCATCGGCCTACGCGGTGACGCTGCTCGCGATCACCACGGTGGGCGTCTATTTCCAGTCGCGGCTCTCGTCGCGCGGCTCGAAGTACGCGACCATGACGGGCAAGGGCTTCCGCCCGCGCCAGATCGACCTCGGCCGCTGGCGCTACCTCACCGCCGGCATCTTCATCGTCTATTTCCTGCTGATCGTGGTGCTGCCGTTCGCGGTGCTGCTGTGGTCCTCGTTCCAGAAGTTCTACTCGGTGCCGAGCTGGCATGCGCTGCAGAACCTCACGCTCGATCCGTACCGCTTCATCCTTTCCTACCCCAACCTCACGCGCTCGGTGTGGAATAGCCTGGCGCTCGCGCTCGGCAGCGCGACCGTGATCATGCTGGTGACCTCGGTCATCTGCTGGATCGTGGTGAAGACCAAGCTGCCGGGCCGCTGGCTGCTCGACAACATCGCCTCGCTGCCGATGGTGTACCCGGGCCTGGTGCTCGGCCTCGCGATCATGATCTTCTACCTCAACGTCGACGTCGGCGTGTACGGCACGATCTGGATCATGTTCATCGCGTACATCACGCGCTTCATGCCCTATGGCCTGCGCTACAACACCACCTCGATGCTGCAGATCCACAAGGAGCTCGAGGAATCCGCGCAGATGAGCGGCGCCTCGTGGGCGACGACATTCCGGCGGATCATCCTGCCGTTGCTGAAACCGGGGCTGGTGGCGGGGTGGATCTACGTGATGATCGTGTCGATCCGCGAGCTGTCGAGCTCGATCCTGCTCTACAGCCCCGGCACGGAGGTCGTCTCGATCGTGATCTGGGAGCTGTGGGAGAACGGGCAGTACGTCGAGCTTTCCGCCTTGGGAGTGCTCTTCATCCTCGCGTTGTTTTTCCTCGTCCTGCTGGCGCAGTGGATCGGGAAGAAGTTTGGCGTCAAGGAGTGACCCATGGAAAAGGCTTTGAAAACGCAGATGAACGCAGATGAAGCGCAGATGAGCGGGGAAGTTTATTCATCTGTCTGGGGCTGCGTTTACCGTGGTAGCGCACCTCTCGCCTCCACTTATCTGCGTTCATCTGCGCTTCATCTGCGTTCATCTGCGTTTCCCGCAGTAGCCCGCCAGGAAATCAAGAGGAGCAAGCCGTGTTGAGAGTCCAGGGCCTGTTCACCGAGTACCCCAACGAGCGCGGCGAGATCGTGAAGGCGGCGCAAGACGTCTCCTTCGAAGTGCCGGAGGGCAAGCTCTTCACGCTCCTCGGCCCCAGCGGCTGCGGCAAGACCACGACGCTGCGCTCCATCGCCGGCCTCGAGAAGCCGCGCGTGGGCGAGATCGCCGTCAACGACCGCATCGTCTATTCGTCCTCCCGGGGCATCTTCATCACCCCGAACCGCCGCGGCTTCGGGATGGTGTTCCAGTCGTACGCGATCTGGCCGCACATGAACGTGTTCCAGAACGCGGCCTTCCCGCTCGAGGTGGGCGACAGGAAGTACTCGCGCCAGGAGATCCGCGACAAGGTGATGCGCGTGCTCTCCGCGGTGCAGCTGGACCACCTCGCCGACCGCGAGGCCACGAAGCTGTCCGGCGGGCAGCAGCAGCGCCTGGCGCTCGCGCGCGCGCTGGTGATGGAGCCCGCGCTGCTGCTGCTCGACGAGCCGCTCTCCAACCTCGACGCGAAGCTGCGCAACCACCTGCGCTTCGAGCTGAAGCGCCTGCAGCGCGAGCTGCGCATCACGACGATCTACGTGACCCACGACCAGAGCGAGGCGCTGGCGCTTTCCCACGAGATCGCGGTGATGAACGAGGGGCGCATCCAGCAGATCGGCGCGCCGCGCGAGATCTACGACCGCCCGGTGAACGCGTTCGTCGCGGATTTCGTCGGCAGCACCAACTTCCTCGACGGCGCGGTGCTCGGGCCGGACTCGACCGAGGGCCGCTACCGCGTGCGCACCGAGATCGGCGACGTGAGCGTGCTCGCGACCGAATCGTTCCGCGCCGACGACAAGGTCCTGATCTCGGTGCGTCCCGAGGATGTGGAGCTTTCCGAAGGCAAGCCGCAGCGCGCCGAAAACGTCTGGGAAGGACTGGTCGACCAGAAGGTCTTCTTGGGCGAGGTGCTCGACCTGCAGATCAAGCTCGGCAACCGCATGCTCCTTTCGCGCCAGCATCCTTCGCTGCGCACCCCGATCGGGCAGCCGATCTTCGTGCAGCTCGATCCCGACAAATGCGTGGCGCTGCGCGCCGCCTGAAGAGAAAAAGCGACATGCAGAAAAAGCACGACAAGGCGAGAATCAAGAAGGAGACCCTCTCTCCGGCCCTTCCCCAAGGGGGAGGGAGTACCCGGTGGGCGTCGGACGTCATCGTCGATCTCTTCCACGCCTACGAGCTGCCGCACGCCGCGCTCAATCCGGGTGCCAGCTACCGCGGGCTGCACGACTCCATCGTGAACTACGGCCAGAACCGCCCGACGATGATGCTCTGCCAGCACGAGGAGACCGCGGTGCAGATCGCGCACGGCTATGCCAAGGCCACCGGCAAGCCGATGGTCGCGATCCTGCACAACCTCGTCGGCCTGCTGCACGCCAACATGGCGATCTACTACGCGTACATCGACCGCGCGCCGGTCTTCATCGTCGGCGCGACCGGCCCGATGGACGAGACCAAGCGCCGCCCCCGGATCGACTGGATCCACACCGCGCAGGGTCAGGGCGAAGCCGTCCGGCAGTACACGAAATGGGACTACCAGCCGCACACGATCGATGGCGTGCCCGAGTCGTTCGCGCGCGCGTACGGCGTGATGATGACCCAGCCGCAAGGCCCGGTGTACATGATCTACGACGCGTGGCTGCAGGAAAAGCAGCTCGATCACGAGGTGAAGCTGCCGCCCGAGGGCAAGGTGAAGGTGCCGTCGCGCCTCGGGCCCGACCCGGCCGCGCTCGCGCGCGCCGCGGACATGATCGCCGACAGCGCGCATCCGGTGATCATCACCGAATACACCGGCCGCGACCACGAGGCGTTCGATTCGCTGGTGGAGCTCGCCGAGACCGCGGGCATCCCGGTGTACGACATCAACAGCCGGCTCTCCTTCCCCAGCCGCCATCCGCTCAACGCGAGCCTCACGAAGGATCACTTCCGCGACGCCGACCTGGTGGTGTGCCTCGACGCGCGCGACTGGGAGAAGCCCACCACGGAGCTCACCAGCACGACGCGCGAGCTCGCCTCGGTCGTGCCCGCGAACGCGAAGTGGATCGAGATCGGCTTCGGCGACCTCGAGCTTTCGAGCTGGGCGCTCGACTACCAGCGCATGAACCACGCCGACCTGCGCGTGATGGCCGATACCACGCTCGCGATCCCGATGCTCACCGGGCTGCTGAAGGCGCGCCTCGCGAAGGACGCGAAGCTGCGCGCGCGCGTGAAGGCGCGCGCCGCCGCGGTCGCCGCGAAGACGCGCGCGCGCCGCGACCGATGGGCGCAGAAAGCGAAGGAGGATTGGGATGCCTCCCCGATCACATTGCCGCGCCTGGCGAGCGAGGTCTGGAGCGCGATCCGCGGCGAGGACTGGGTGCTCACCGCCGGCACGCTCGAGGAATGGACGCGCAAGCTGTGGGATTTCGACCGCCCGTATCGCCATCCGGGGCGCTCGCTCGGCACCGCCACCCAGATCGGCATCTCGCTCGGCGTGGCCCTTGCCCACCGCGACGAGAAGCGCCTGGTGGTCGACCTGCAGCCCGATGGCGACCTGATGTTCGACGCGGGCGCGCTCTGGGTCGCGGCCAAGCACCGCATCCCGATGCTGATCGTGATGTACAACAACCGCGCCTACTACAACGACTGGGAGCACCAGATCCGCATGGCGAAACTGCGCGGCACGCCGGTCGAGCGCGCCCACATCGGCATGGACATGACCGATCCCGATCCGGATTTCGGCAAGCTCGCGCAGTCGATGGGCTGGTACGGCGAGGGGCCGATCGACGACCCGAAGAAAGTCGCGGCCGCGCTGAAGCGCGCGATCGCGAAGGTGAAGTCCGGACAGCCGGCGCTGATCGACACGATCACCCAGAAGCGATGACGGCCTCCGTGAAGCGTGTCGGCATGATCGGGGCGGGCCGGATGGGCCAGCCGATGATCGGCCACCTGGCGAAGAAGGGCTTCGACGTCTGCGCCTACGACATCGATGCGGGAAAGCGCGCGGCCGTGGAGCAACGCGGCGGGCGCTGGCAGCCCGAGCTCGCGGCGCTGGCGAAGTCGAGCGAGGTGGTGCTGATCTGCGTCGGCTACGACCGCGAGTTGCGCGAGCTCATGGCACCGGAAGGAGGCCTGAAGGGCCTGGCCTCGGGATCCATCGTCGCCGTGCTGTCCACGGTGAACCCGGCCACCATCGTCGAGCTTGCGGCCGAAGGCGCGAAGCGCGCCATCCACGTCGTCGATGCCCCGGTCTGCCGGGGAGGAAAGGCGGCCGACGAGGGAACGCTGCTGGCTTTCGTCGGCGGGGATGCGCCGGTCGTTTCGCGCCTCACGCCGGTCCTTTCGGCGTACTGCGCGGACATCGTGAATACCGGCCCGGTCGGAACCGGACAGGTCGCCAAGGCGGCGAACAACATGATCATGTGGTCGTGCCTCATCGCCGACCACGAGGCGCTGGCGCTCGCCCAGCGCTTCGGCATGGACGTCGAGAAGCTGCGCGCGGCACTGCAGCTGTCGAGCGCGGATAATTACGTGCTGAGGAACTGGCGCGTCAACACGATGGCGTGGGCCGAGGACGACATGGAGATCGTCCAGCAAATGGCATCCGACCGGGGCATCGCGCTGCCCCAGGCGGGATTGAACCGCGAGTTGTGCCGCTCGCTCAAACCGAAACGCTTCAAGCTCGAGGACTACGGCACCTGAGCCGGAGGAACATATGGACACACCGATGAAAAAGCCCGCTGACATCTCCACACCGGAGCAGGCGGCGCCGAACGAATCCCACTACCACAGCAAGAAGGACCGCGTGTTCGTGCGCGCGATCCAGGGCAGCTACAGCCTGAAGGAGGAGCTCGCCAAGCTGCGCGCCATGCCGCGCGTGAGGAAAGGCGGCGAGATCAAGTTCCGCGACGGCCCGCAGACCTACAGCCGCCACTACGTCGAGCCCAAGGACGGCATCACCCAGCTGTTCCACCTTCACCTCGAGGAATACGCGCCCGGCGCCCGCTCGCAGAAGCACGGCCACGTGAACGAGGCCGCGTTCTACATCCTCGACGGCGAGGGCTACGAGGTCCACGACGGCGTGCGGTACGACTGGAAGGCGGGCGACGTGGCGATCGTGCACAACAACTGCGTGCACCAGCACTTCAACGCGAGCGCGACCCTGCCGGCGCGCGCCCTCGTGATCAAGACCAAGCCGATGTACATGTTCATGAACATGCTCTTCCAGCACCAGGTCGAGCCGCGGCCGGGCACTCCCGCTCCCGGCGCGGAAGGCTTCCGGGCGCGCGAGGGCGAAGCCGATTTCAATCACGAACCACAGAAAGCGAAATAGGAGCCGACCATGGCCTGGAGCGAATCGAAATCCTGGAAGAAGGGCACTGCGAACCAGGCCCTGTACCAAGCGCTGCTCGACAACGCCGCGGCGGCGCCCGCGCGCAACGCCAAGCGCAAGAAGGTGCTGCACCCCGAGGACATGCCGTGGGAGCTTTCGCGCCACGGCCTGCTCAAGCACCTGATGAACGAGGGCATGAACACGCGCATGGAGACGGTGGACGCGTACATGCTGATCATTCCGCCGGGCAGCAAGTCGGGCAAGCACCGCCAGTTGGCCGAGGAGTGCCTGTACGTGGTCGAAGGCCGCGGCTACGACCTGCACCAGGACTGCGACGTGGAGATCACCGACACCTACCACTGGACGCCGCAGGAGGAGGTGAAGCGCTATGAATGGGAAGCGGGCGACGTGATCTACGTTCCGCCCAACACCATCACGCAGCATTTCAACTCCGATCCCGAGCGCCCGGTGCGCCTGATCTCGGCGGTGAACCGCATCTTCAAGGCGTGCGGGCTGAACGACCTGGAGCAGATCGAGGACGCGCCCGAGTATCGTCCGGGCGTGCACGTCACCCCGGAGCTGGTCGAGGATTTCCTGCGCGGCCGCGTGAAGATCGAGGCGTAGCGATGACCAGGAACGCCGCCGTTTCGCAGGACCTGGCGAAGAAATTCGCCACCGAGAAAGAGACGCCCTACACGCAATGGGTGAAGGCCGAGGGGCTCGAGATTCACGACGCGATGTACGTGGAAAACCTGCACACGGTCGAGCTCAGGCCCTGGCCGAGCCGCGGCGGCCGCGGCGTCTTCCTCAACCACGACGCCTCGCGCACCTCGAACGATTCGTACGTCTGCGAGATCCCGCCCGGCAAGCAGATCGCTGCGCGGCGCCAGCTCTTCGAGGAGATGATCTACATCCTCGACGGCCGCGGCTCCACCACGGTGTGGAACGACGCCGGCGTGAAGGTCACGTTCGAGTGGAAGGCGGGGGCGATCTTCGCGATCCCGCTCAACACGACGCACCAGCACTTCAACGCCTCGGGCAAGGACGCGGCGCGCTTCATCTCGGTCACCAACGCGCCGGCGATCATCAATGCCTTCGGCGATCTCGATTTCGTCTTCAACACGAAGCACGACTTCCGCGACCGCTTCAGCGGCGAGCCCGACTATTTCGCCAACAAGGGCGAGCAGAAGGGCCTGCTGCTCGACACCAACTTCGTCGCCGACGCGATCAACCTGCCGCTCATCGCGGCCAAGGAGCGCGGCGCGGGCGGGGGCCACATCCGCTTCAACATGGCCAAGGGCTCGATGAACAGCCACATCTCGCAGTTCCCGATCGGCACGTACAAGAAGGCGCATGCCCACGGGCCCGGCGCCTACGTGATCGTGATGAGCGGCGAGGGCTTCAGCCTGATGTGGCCCGAGGGGGAAGAGCCGCGTCGCTTCGAATGGAAGGAAGGCACGCTGATCGTGCCGCCGAACATGTGGTTCCACCAGCACTTCAACACCGGCACCACACCCGCGCGCTACCTCGCGTTCAAGCAGGAAGGCGTTGCGATTCGCAATGCGCAGGGCGTGCCCAAGGCCTGGATCAGCCGTCGCGTCGGCGGAGACCAGATCGATTACGCAGACGAGAGCGCGAAGGTGCGCCAGTGGTTCGCCGACGCGCTCGCGAAGCACGGCCTGAAGTCGCGCATGGAAGAGGCGTACAAGGCGGAGCTCGCCGACCTGCCGCCGAAGGTGCCGCAGGCGGCGTGACGTTGTTTTTTCGCCACTGCAGCAGGCAGTTTTCCTTGACGAAACTTGGGGGCCTCACTACCCTAGTCGACAAGCGTTCCATTTATGAGACAGTCGTTCCGCATACAAGAATCAACGGCAAATAACTAGAACAGGAGAGAGGCAACATGAACAGGAAAGCGCTGGTGCTGGCACTCGGAACGGTGTTCATGATGACCGGGGCATACGCCCAGAAAAGCGGGGCGAAGGACAAGGGGGACTCGGCATCCGATCCGGATTCCGTGGTCGAGTTGTACGGCAAGGTCTATCCGGAGATCGTGCGCCCACAGGGCAAGGGCGCGACCTCGGCGGGTTCGGCGGTCGCGACTTTCGCCGCGCCGCCCACGGGAGTGAGCTCGATCATCACGCGTAACGAAATGGAATCGAGCAATTCGCGCTTCGGCGTGCGCGGCTCGGAGAAGCTCGGCGCGGGCCTGAAGGCGATCTTCCAGCTCGAGACCGCGTTCTCGGTCGACAGCAACAACTCCGCCTTCGCGCAGCGCGACTCTTTCGTCGGCCTGAGCCATAACGCGTGGGGCACGATCAAGCTGGGCCGCATGGATACCCCATTCAAGGCTTACGGCGACGACATCTCGTTCCTCGGCGTTTCGAGCGGCAACTTCACCTCGACCAGCAACGTGCTGCGCAAGCCCGGGTTCGGCACCAGCTCGGCTTCGAGCTTCCACTTGCGGCGCGTGAACGTCGCGCAGTACGAGTCGCCGCAGTTCGCCGGGCTCGACTTTGCGGTCCAGTACTCGACCGATGAAGCCGACACCGCGTCGCGCCATCCCCATGTCTGGTCGGGCGGCATCAAGTACGAGATGGGGCCGCTCACGCTCGCCATCGCCCACGAGCGTCACTGGGACCTCTTCGGCGGTTCGCGCAACGTGCCGACCGCCGCGATGTCGAACTTCGCCGACCAGAGCGTGAACTCGAAGGACCAGGCCACGCAGGCGATGGTGAAGTGGCGACTGTCCAAGGTCCACCAATTCGAGTTCGACTACATCCGCAAGGAGTACAAGGAGAACGCCACCGTCACCGGGCGCTTCGCCTCGTACAAGAACAACGCGTGGATGGCCATCTGGGATATGCGCTGGACGCCGCAATGGCGCACGCAGCTCCACTACATCAAGTCGGAGAAGGGCTCGTGCTCGCGCGTCGCCGCGGTGTGCGTCACCGACGGCCTCGACGGCACGCAGCTCTCCGCCGGCTTCGCGTACTACTTCTCCAGCCGCACGTACCTGTTCGCGATGGCGAGCTGGGTGAAGAACGGTTTCTCGGCGGTCTACAACAACAGCAACCAGCAGGCGCCCAGCACCGGCGAGGACATCACGCAATACGCGCTCGGCATCCAGCATACGTTCTGAGCGTTCCAGGGAGTGCGGCATCCCGCGGGATGCCGGGAAGTAGGCCGATTCGGCGGGCGCCCAGGCGCCCGCCTTTTTTCGCGGAGATCAACGATGAGCCAACCCGGTCACCGGCCCGGCCGCCGCGCCTTCCATCGCGCGGCACTCGCCGCGCTGGCGGCGCCGATGATCGCGCGCGCGCAGCGCGGCGGCGCGGATTCGCCCCACAAGCCGCTGTACATGTACCAGGGCGGTGACCGCGAAGCGCGCCTGCTGGCGGATGCGAAGAAGCAGGGCCAGGTGGTGATGTACACCTCGCTCAACCTCAAGGACTCGGTGCCGCTCAGCGAGGCATTCGAGAAGCGGACCGGCATCAAGGTGCAGCTGTGGCGCGCGAGCAGCGAGAAGGTGCTGCAGCGCGCGATCACCGAGGCGCGGGCGGGTCGCTTCTCTCCCGACATCCTCGAGACCAACGGCCCGGAGATGGAGGCGCTCTATCGCGAGCAGATCCTCGAGGAGTTCTACAGCCCGCATTTCACCGACCTGCCGGCCGCGGCGTTCCCGCGCCACCGCCACTATGTCGCCGACCGCTTCAATTTCTTCACGATCGGCTACAACACCAACCTGGTGAAGCCCGAGGAAGTGCCCAACGCCTACGAGGACCTTGTCCACCCGAGGTGGGCCGGGCGCGTTGGCATCGAAGGCAGCGATGTCGACTGGTTCGGGGCGATGGTCAAATCCATGGGGGAAGCGAAGGGGCTCGCGTTCTTCCGCAAGGTGGCGCAGATGAAGCCGCAGATCCGCACCGGGCACACGCTGATGGCGGAGCTGGTGGCCTCGGGCGAGATCCCGCTCGCCGCCACGCTCTACAATCACAACGTCGAGCGCCTCATGGTGAAGGGCGCGCCGGTCAAGTGGAAGGCGCTGCGCCCCACGTTCGGCCGTCCCAATGCGATCGGCGTGGCGAAGCGCGCCCCCCATCCGCACGCCGCGATGGTGTTCGTGGATTTCATGCTGTCGAAGGAAGGCCAGACCATCCTCAAGGAGCGCAACCGCGTCCCCGCGAGCCTTTCCGTCGACACCCACCTCAACAAGTTCGCCTTCCAGATGATCGACCCGGTGATCACCCTCGACGAGAACGAGAAATGGGAGAAGCTGTGGTCGGAGCTGTTCCTGCAAGGCAAGAAAATCGAGAAGGAAGCCGAATGACGAATCGACTGGCCCTCTTGCTGGCCGCCGCGCTCGCCGCCGGCACCGGCCTGCCCACGGCCGCACAGGTCAAGGCCGGCGCCTCGGCCGCGGATGTCGCGGCCTACGACAAGCCCGACCGCCAGCAGAAGCTCGTGGAAGGCGCGAAGAAGGAAGGCGAGCTCAACATCTACACGTCGGCCCAGTCCGACGACATGGGTGCGCTCGTCTCCGCCTTCGAGAAGAAGTACGGCATCAAGGTGAGCGTGTGGAGGTCCTCGAGCGAGAAGGTGCTGCAGCGCGCGGTGACCGAGGCGCGCGGCAATCGCCACACGATGGACGTGGCCGAGACCAACGGCCCCGAGCTCGAATCGATGTATCGCGAGAAGCTCACCGAGGCGGTGAAGTCGCCGTACCTCGCCGATCTCATCGCGCCCGCCATCCGGCCGCACGGCGAATGGGTGGGCACGCGGCTCAACGTCTTCGTGCAGGCGTACAACACGCAGCTCGTGAAGAAGGAGGAGCTGCCGAAGACCTGGGAAGACCTCGCCAATCCGAAATGGAAGGGCAAGCTCGGCATCGAGCAGGAGGACGCCGACTGGCTCGCGGGCCAGTTCGCCGAGCTGGGCGAGGCGCGCGCCGCCAAGGTCTTCAAGGACATCGTCGCGGCCAACGGCGTGTCGGTGCGCAAGGGGCACACGCTGCTCACCCAGCTGGTGGTCTCGGGCGAGATCCCGCTCGCGCTCACGGTGTACAACTACAAGGCGGAGCAGCTGAAGAACAAGGGGGCGCCGATCGACTGGTTCTCGATCGGCCCGGCGATCGCGCGGCCCAACGGCGTCGCGGTCGCGAAGAAGGCGCCGCACCCGCATGCCGCGGTGCTGTTCTACGATTTCGAGATCAGCCCCGAGGGGCAGAAGATCCTCGCCGGCCGCGACTTCGTGCCCACCAGCAGGAAGGTCGACACCCCGCTCAACAAGATCCCGATGAAGTTCGTCGACGCGCGCGTGGCGCTCGACGAGTTCCAGAAGTGGGAAAAACTCTACGACGAGCTGTTCGCGCGCAAGCGCTGAAAGGGTTTCGACGATGGGCAAGGAATCGCACTACAGCAGCAAGAAGGACCGCGTCTTCGTGCGCGGCATCCAGGGGCAGTACAGCCTGAAGGAAGAGCTGCAGAAGCTGCGCGCGATGCCGCGCGTGATCAAGGGCCGCGACCTGCTGTTCAACGACGGGCCGCAATCCTTCAGCAAGCATTTCATCGAGCCGGTCGACGGCCTCACGCAGACGCTCCACGTCCACCTCGAGGAATACGCCCCGGGCGGGCGCACGCAGAAGCACGGCCACGTGAACGAGGCCGCGTTCTACATCCTCGACGGCAAGGGCTACGAGATCCACGACGGCATCCGCTACGACTGGTCGGCGGGGGACGTGGCGATCGTGCACATGAACTGCGTGCACCAGCACTTCAACGCCGACCCGGTGAAGCCGGCGCGGGCGCTGGTGATCAAGCCCAAGCCGATGATCATGTTCATGAACCTGCTCTTCCAGAAATCCGTGATCCCGCGCCCCACCGAGCCCACCCCGGAGGGCAAGGGCTTCGTGCCGCGGCATTTCGAAGAGAACCTGAACCATCCGGAGTAGGCGGATGAAGAACCTGCTTCGCTTCCTCGCGCCGCTGGCACTCGCCGCGGCACTCCCCGCGCAGGCGCAGAACCTGTTCGCGTACGAGGGCGCGGACCGGATGGACAGGATCGCCGCGGCGGCGAAGAAGGAGGGCGAGCTCACGCTCTACACCACGATCGCCGAGAAGGACCTGGCAGCGATCCTCCAGCCTTTCGAGCAGAGATATGGCGTCAAGGTGAACGTGTGGCGCGCGGGCACCGACAAGGTGTTGCAGCGCACGGTCACCGAGGCGAAGGCGCGGCGCTACACGGTCGATGCGGTCCACTTCGGCTCGCCGGAGATGGAGGCCCTGTCGCGCGAGAAGATCCTGCAGGCGGTTTCATCGCCGGTGCACAGGGACCTGATCGCGGGATCCGTGCCGGCGCACAGGGAATGGGCCGCGACCATCCTCTCGGTCTGGGTGCAGGCGTACAACACCGCGGCGGTGAAGAAGGAAGACCTGCCGAAAAGCTACAAGGACCTGCTCGATCCGAAGTGGAAGGGCAAGCTCGGCATCGAGTCGAAGAACGACGACTGGTTCGCCACGGTCGTGCACCTGATGGGCGGCGAGCAGCAGGGCCTCGCGTTCTTCAGCGAGCTGGTCGCGAAGAACGGCATCTCGCCGCGCCACGGCCACACGCTGCTCACCAACATGGTGGTCTCGGGCGAGGTGCCGCTGGCGCTCACGGTCTACAACTACATGCCGGAGCAGGCGAAGAAGAAGGGCGCCCCGATCGACTGGTTCGCGCTCGAGCCCGCGGTCGCGCGCTCCAACGCGATCGGCGTCGCGCGCAACGCGCCGCATCCGAACGCCGCGCTGCTGTTCTACGAATACCTGCTCGGCCCCGACGGCCAGAAGGCCATGGCGAGCGTGGATTACGTGCCGACCAACAGCAAGGTGGCCTCGCCCCTGAAGAATGTCAGGATCATCCAGACCGATCCGATCCGCACGCTCGACGAGAGCGCCAAGTGGAGCAAGCTGTTCGACGAGACCGTGTTGAAGAAGGCGGGCAAGTGAGATGAACGCCAGCGTCGCCGCGCCGGCTAAGGCCCCGGAGCGCTCGTTCCGCGAGGTATGGCTGATCACGCTCGGACACGCGCTCACGCACTGGTACCCGGCCACGTTCTACCTGCTGCTGCCGATCATCGGCCGGGAGATGGGGCTCACCTACAGCCAGATCGGCCTGATCATGACCTGCCAGTACGTCGCCGGCGCGCTCGCGAACGTGCCCGGCGGGATCCTCGTCGATACCGTGGGACGCAAGGGCGTGCTGATGGCGCTGTCGCTCTTCTGGGTCGGATTCCCCTACCTGCTGATGGGATTCAGCCACGGCTACCTGATGCTGCTCGCCTGCGTATCGCTGGTGGGGTTCGGCAACAGCCTCTGGCACCCGACCGCGATCCCGACGCTGGCGCGCCGTTTTCCGGAGCGCAAGGGGCTGGTGCTTTCGCTGCATGGCATGGGCGGGAATGTGGGCGAGGCCCTGGCGCCGCTCGCCGTGGGCGCGCTGCTGGCCGTGCTCACCTGGCGCGAGGTCGTGGTCCTCAACGTGATTCCGGGGCTCGCGATCTCGCTGCTGCTGCTGGTTTTCCTCGGCACGCTGCGCGTGGGCGCGAAGGCCGGGGACAAGGCGATCGACGACGCGCGCGCGCGGACGCTCGGCGATTATTTCCGCGGCGTGCCGACGCTCTTCCGCAACCGCTCGCTGATCTTCCTTACGGCGAGCTCGGCGTTCCGCTCGATGACGCAGAACGGGCTCCTCACATTCCTTCCGGTCTACCTCGCCTACGAGATGGGCTATTCGCCGCTCTGGGTGGGCGCGGGGATGTTCGCGCTGCAGGCCGCGGGCTTCGCGGCGTCGCCGATCGCCGGGCACCTGTCGGACACGATGGGGCGCCGGCGCGTGATGATGACGAGCATGCTGATGACGGCGGTGGTGCTCTTCTTCATGGCGTTCGCCGGCAAATCGCAGGCCTTCATCGTCTTCATCGCGGTCCTCGGCTTCTTCCTCTACGCGATCCGCCCGGTGCTGCAGGCGTGGCTTCTCGAAAGCACGCCGAAGAACATGGGCGGCACCAGCATCGGCATCCTCTTCGGCGCGCAGTCGCTCGGTGCCTCGGTGGCGCCGCTGCTGGGCGGCATCATCGCCGACCATTGGGGGTTGATGGCGACGTTCTGGTTCCTGGCGTTCACGATCGTCGTCGCCAACCTCTTCATCTTCGCGATGCCGAAGCCGGAGATCGAGGCGCGTTAGCCGCCGCTGCGATGCGCCGCTGGCTGAAGAGCACCTCGAACCGCACGTTCATCGCCTGGCCGCTCGCACTGTTGGCCGGGGAGACGCTGCTGCAGCAGGGCTGGCCGAGCGTGAACCCGTGGGCGCTGCCGCTGCTCGCGTGGGGCTATCTCCAGTATCGATGGGTCGGCGTGTATCGCACGCGCCTCGGCGGGGGCGGCCCCGGCATCTCGGTCCCACCGGAGCACATCGTCGCGGGCGGGCCGTACCGATGGGTGCGCAACCCGATGTACCTCGGGCACCTGATTTTTCTCGCAGGCCTGGCGCTCGCGCTGCGATCGTGGATCGGCGCCGCGTTGTTCGCATTCCATGCGGTCTGGTTCCACCGGCGCGTGCGCGACGACGAGCGCCATCTCGCGCAGCTCTTCGGCGAGCCCTACCGCGAGTACTGCCGCCACGTGAAGCGCTGGATCCCGGGCCTGCTGTGAGCGCGGCGCTTCCCGGGAGCCCCGGGACGATCTTCCGTGTCGTTCGCTAGGAAAGGAAGTCCCGCACCAGCGCAGTGAATTCGGCGGGCTTCTCGACCGCCGAAAGATGCGCCGCGCCCGGGATCACCGCGAGGCGCGATCCCGGAATGCGCTCGACCATCGCCTGCGACATGGCGGGAGGCGTGCCCGCGTCGCGCTCGCCCGCGATCACGAGCGTGCGCGCCTGGACGCGTGCGAGGTCGGTGGTGAAATCGAGCCGCGCGATCGCGTCGCAGCAGCCGAGATAGCCCTCGACCGGAGTCGCGAGCAGGCGCTCGGCGGCGCGCGCGACCACCTCCGGTCGGGTCGCGCGGAATTCGTCGGAGAAATAGCGGTTCATCACCGCGTCCTGGATCGCGGCGAGCCCGCCTTCCTCGACCGCCTTCGCGCGCGCCTCCCACATCTTCGGGCCCTCGGTGCCGTAGGAGCTGGTCGAGTTCGCGATCACGAGCTTGCCGAGGCGCTCGCCCCGGGTGAGCGCGAACGCCTGGCCGATCATGCCCCCCATCGAGAGCCCGACCCAGTGCGCGCGGCCGATCTTCAGGCGATCGAGCACGGCCAGCACATCGTCCGCGAGACCGCCGAGCGAGTAGGGGCGCGCGGGAACCGGGCTCCGGCCATGACCGCGCACGTCGACGCGCACCACGCGAAACCGCGGCGCGAGCGCGGCGGCGAGCGCATCCCACATGTGATGCTCGGTGCCGATCGCGTGCACCAGGACCACGGCCTCGCCGCTGCCGCCGGAATCGACGTGGTGCAGCCGCTCCGTCATGCGGATTTTTTCGCGCCGGGCTTCTTCTTGCGCCCGGCCGCGAGCTGCGCCATCACCTCGCGCGCTTCCTTGAACCCGTGGTTGGCCGCGGGCACGCCGCAGTAGATCGCCGACTGCAGCAGCACCTCCTTGACATCGTCCGGCGCGAGATCGCCCGACGACAGCGCCGCGCGCACGTGCAGCGCGAATTCTTCCCAGCGCCCGAGCGCGATCGTCGTGGCCATCACCAGCATGCGGCGCTCCTTGTGCGACAGGCGCTTGCGGTTCCAGATCTCGTTCCAGGCGTAGCGCGTGATCAGGTCCTGGAACTCGGCGTTGAACGGCGTCATCGCCGCGAGCGATCGGTCGACATGCTCGTCGCCCAGCACCTTGCGCCGTGTCTTCAGGCCCTTCCGGTACGCGTCGCGGCTCACGGGAGCTCCCTCGCTGCGGTTCAGTTGAGGTACGGCGCGAGCCCGGCGAGCAGCTCGTCGACCGCGAAAAGGCTCGCCGCGGTGTCGTGGCCCGCCTCGCCATAGGTCGCGAGATTCGCCTTCATGCGTTCCGGCTTCACCACCAGGGAGGCGCCGATCGTCTCGAGGAAGTCGAGGCTCGTCCCCAGCGCCGAGGCGATGTCGGGCACGAGGCCCAGCTCCGCCTGCCAGCCGCCGAGCGCGCGCTCGTGCTCGGCAATGCCGCACGCGTGCAGCGTCGCCAGCAGCCCGGGCATGCGCAGCGCCGCGGCGAGGCCGTGGGCGCAGGCGGCGGGGTTGCGCTTGTGCGGCATCGCGCTCGAGGCGCCTACGCCGGCCTGCGGCGGCGCTTCGAGCATCTCGCCCACCTCGGGCTGCGCGAGCAGTGCCACATCGCGCGCGATCTTGCCCGCGGTGAGGACGACCTGCCCGATGCGGTCGAGCAGGTCTATCCACGCGTTGCGGTGCGCCTGCCATGAAGGCGCATCGGCGAGACCCAGGTGCAACGCGATCCGGTGGCGCACGGCGGGACCCTTCGCGCCGAGCGCTCCGAGATCGCCGACCGGCCCGCCGAACTGCAGCGCGAGACCCGTCGCCTGCGCTTCCGCGATGCGGTCCCGATCCTGCGCGAGGGCCGCGGCCCAGCGCGCGATCTTGAGGCCCGCGGTGATCGGAACCGCGGGCTGCAGCAGCGTGCGGCCGAGCATCGGTGCGGCGCGATGCTCGCGCGCGCGGCGCGCGAGGCCGCGCACCACCGCCTCGAGCGCGCGGTCGGCTTCCTCGAGGCAGGGCTTGAGGCAGAGGACCAGGGCGGTATCGAGCACGTCCTGGCTGGTCGCGCCGAAGTGCACATGCTTCGCCGCGCCGCCCGACGCTCGCGCTACCTCGGCGGTGAGCATCTTCACCAGCGGGACCGCGAGCGTGGCGGAACGCTTGCCTTCGGCGACCAGGGCCTCGACGTCGACGGGGACCTGCGAGCAGGCGAGGGCGATCGCGCTCGCGGACTCCCGGGGTATCAGGCCTTCGGCCGCCTCGGCCGCGGCGAGCGCCGATTCGAACGCCAGCATCGCGCGCACGAACGCGGGCGCTTCGAACGCGGTTTCGAACGCGGGGCGGGCGAGGGTGCGTGCCGCGAGGCTGCCGGACATCGCGCGATCAGGGCGCGAAGAACACGGTTTCGCCCTCGCCCTGCAGGCGCACGTCCCAGCGGAATTCGTCGCCGCCGGCCTGCGTTGCGATCAGCGTCTTCAGGCGCGGCGAGTTTCCGAGCGCCTTCAGCACCGGGTCCTCGCGCGCGCGCTCCGCGGGAACGAGGTACACGCGCGTGCGCAACGGCTTGAGCAGCCCGCGCGCGAAGATCGCGACGTCGATCGCGGGCGTGGCGCCGCCGGGCATCGCGGTCTCGATCCGGAAGCTTCCATCCTTCGCGGTTTCCACGCGGCCGAAGCCGTGGGGATTGCGCGATCCCGAAGCGCTGTCCGGGGCCTCGCCGCGCGGCGAGAGCTGCCACGTCTCGACCAATGCATCGGCGACGACGTTGCCGCCGCCATCGGTAATGCGTCCGGTCAGCACGACGCGCTTGCCGGATTCTGAAAATGCCACGCTGCCGCCGTCGCGCCAGCGAAGCGCGTCGTGGAAGAACGGGCCCACGGTCTGCGAAGGCGTGCGCTCGGCCACGGCTAGATTCCCAGGGGCGTGGACCTGGCGCCCGCCAGCACGATGTCGAAGCGATAGCCGAGCGCCACGTTCTCGATGCCGGTCTCGAGATGGAGCGAGCAGATCATGCGCTTGCGCGCGGCGGCGTCGGGCACGCTGTTGTAGACCGGATCGATGTCGAGCAGCGGATCGCCCGGGAAGTACATCTGGGTCACGAGCCGCTGCACCGGCGCGTTGCCGAGCAGCGAGAAGTGGATGTGCTGCGGGCGCCAGGCGAACGCGTGGTTTCCCCACGGATAGGAACCGGGCTTGATGGTCACGAACCGGTACATGCCCTCATCGTCGGTGAATGTGCGACCGAGGCCGTGGAAGTTCGGATCGAGGGGTGCCTCGTGCGTGTCGCCGGGATGGTCGTAGCGGCCCGACGCATTGGCCTGCCAGATCTCGACCAGCGAGCGGCGGATGGGACGGCCGTCCTCGTCGAGCACGCGGCCCACGAGGATCATCTTCTCGCCGAGCGGAGGGGATTTGCCGCGCAGCGTAAGGTCGTTGTCGCCCTCGCGCACGAAGCCGGCGGGCACGATCGGCCCGGGCGCTTCGAGCGTGCCGGCGGGAATCTCGAGCAGCTTCTCGCGCGGCGAGCGCAGCAGCGTGCTGCGGTAGCCTTCGTAGAGGTACGGGGGATCGATCGGAGCGTCGCGAGACATGTCGTTCATCGAGCTCTCCTCTTGCATCAGCCGCCGAGCGCGGCGATCATCGCGGCCACGTAGCTCTCGTCGGAGACCACGACCAGCATCTCCACGCCTGAGCGCAGCGTCTTCAGCGTATTGTCCTCCTCCGCGCCTTCGCCCGCGCCCTCGGGAACGACGTAGAGCGCGGTCACCGGATGATTGCGGCTGTGGGCGAGGTTGCTCACCACCGGCGCGAGGCCGACGTCATCGCCGCGCGCGGCGACGATGAAGATCATGTCGGCGCTCGCGAGGGCGCGCTGCAGGCCTTCGCCGCCCGCCTTGATGTCCGCCAGGGCATCGCCCCCCGAGGCGCTGGAAAGCACGTGGACGTCGATCTGCAGGGTGCCTTCGTTGCCCGCGGAGATGCGCCGCGCGATCTGCGCGCCTCCCTCGCCGAGTCCCACGAGGGCGATCGAGCGCGGCTTCGAATTCGGATCCTGGATGCGGCCGGGAAGGCCGAAGGCGGGACGGCTGCTGTCGACAAGTGTTCCCATGGTCGCGCTCCTTTAGGCAGAGCCCAATTGAATTCTGCGATTCATTTCGAGGGACGCCCGCGCTTGGTGAGCAGCTCGTCGAGCCGCGGATAGATGCGCCGGGCATTGCCCTCGAAGATCTTGTAGCGGTCCTGCTCGCCCAGCGCCTTGACCTGGTCCACGTAGCGCCTGGTGTCGTCGAAGTAATTGCCGGTCTCCGGGTCGATGCCCTTCACCGCCCCGAGCATCTCGGAGGCGAACAGGATGTTGTCGGCCGGGATGACCCGGGTGAGCAGCTCGATCCCCGGCAGGTGATAGACGCAGGTGTCGAACGACACGTTCTTCAGCAGGTGCTCGGTGAGCAGCGGCTTCTTCATGTCCTGCGCGAGGCCCCGATAGCGTCCCCAGTGGAACGGCACCGCGCCGCCGCCGTGCGGGATCACGAAATGGAGCGTGGGGAAATCCTTGAAGAGGTTGCCCTGCAGCAGCTGCATGAAGGCGGTGGTGTCGCCGTTGATGTAGTGCGCCCCCGTGTGATGGACCGCCGGGTTGCACGAGGAGGTGACGTGGATCATCGCCGGCAGGCGGTGCTCCACGAGCTTCTCGTAGATCGGGTACCAGTAGCGGTCGGTGAGCGGCGGCGATTTCCAGTAGCCGCCCGACGGGTCCGGGTTCAGGTTCACGCCGACGAACCCGAGCTGCACCAGCCGCTCGAGCTCCGGGATGCAGTTGTCGATCGGCGCGCCGGGGAACTGCGGCAGCTGGCCGACCGGGGCGAAGTTGTCCGGCAGCAGCGTGCAGATGCGCGCGATCAGGTCATTGCTCACCTGCGCCCATTCGCGTCCGACGGCCTCGGTGCCCACGTGGTGCGCCATGCCCGCGGCGCGCGGCGAGAAGATCGTCAAGTCGCTGCCGCGTTCCTTCTGCAGGCGCAGTTGCGGCTCGACACTCTTCACCAGCATCTCGTCGGTGATGCCGAGATCGGTCGATGCGGGCTTGCGCGCCGGGTCGGCGATTCCGGCGAGCTGCTTGTCGCGGAACGTGAGCAGCGCCTGCGGCTCGGTGGTGTAGTGGCCGTGGATATCGATGATCATCGCAAGCTTGCATTCTCGAGGAACTGCAGCAGCCGCACCGAGGCGCTCGCCTCGGTCTGGCCGTCGACGGGCACATCCCAGTATTCGGAGCGCGGAAGGCATTCTTCCAGATATCGCGCCGCCGAGGTTGCGTGGGATTCGTCCTTGCCCGGGACGACGAGGGCGGGAATGTCGAGGCGCAGCAAGTCCTCGGGCTCGGCGCCGGGCGCGGTATCGCGGTCGAGCAGGCTGCGCGCCATCGCGGCCACCACGAGCCGGTACCTGTCCGCGTCCATCGCCGCGTAGCTCTCGGCGAACGCGCGGTCGTGGCGGATCACGGAGGCCCACGGCCCGCCGCGCGGATCGGCGCCGAACGACTTGCCTCCGCTGGTGGCGAGGGCCACGACCTGCGCCAGCCCGTTCTGCTGCACGTAGGCGAGGTGCTCGGCGAAGCGCTGCTGGCCCTTGATGCGGTATTTCGCGCCGCCCACCGGCCACCACAGGATCATGCCGAGCGTCGCCTGGGGGTAGGCGACGGCGAACGCGGCGACCGGCGCGCAGCCCATGCAGCCGCCCATCAGCAGCGCGCGCTCGATCTTCAGGTGCTCGAGCAGCCCCTTGCCTTGCGCGACGTAATGGTCCCAGGTGATGCGCTCGACCCGCCCGCCCGATTGCCCGCACTCGCGCCGGTCGAACAGGATGCAGGTGTACTTGTCGGGCAGGTAGTCGAGCGGCCTCACGCGCGCGTACACGCCGAGCGTCGACCACTTCTCGAGCGTCGCATCGAAGCCGCCGGGCGAGAACATCAGCAACGGCGGCCCGGCGCCGACGACCTCGTAGCGGGTGGTGATGCCGTCGATGACCGCGGTCGCCATCGCCCTCAGCTCGCGGGCGTTACCGGAATGCCGCCCTTGATCTGGCGCGCGCCGCGCACATCGTCGGCATAGGCGCGGATCGCATCGAGCGTGATCTTCGCGACATTCGCGTAGGTATCCGGGGGGCTGTCGATCGCGCTCGCGGCATATCCGATCGCGGCGTGCGCCATGCGCATGCGCCCATCGAGCCACGGTCCGCCGCCGAGCCCGCCGATCACCGCAATCGAAACCGCCTTCACGACCGCGGGACCGGCCACGGGGCCGGAGTGGGTGAAGTCGAGGAGCGAGGCGCCCGCATCCTCGAGCCGCTTCGCGTCTTCGACGAGCTTCGCGGTCATCTCGGGCGGAAGCTGCACGCCGGTCTTCAGCATCGATTTGTATTCGATGCCGAACGTGAGCGCGGTCTGCGGGGTGACGCCGAACTGCGCGAATACCGGGATGCCCGCGCGCGCGATCGCGCGCACCGCGTCGGGAAAATCCGCCGCGCCATCGAGCTTCACCATGTCCACGCCGGCTTCCTTGACGAGGCGGATCGCCGCGCGCAACGCCGCATCGGTCCCCTCCTGCAGCGGACCGAACGGAAAATCGACGCTCACCAGCGCGCGCTTCACGCCGCGGCGCACCGCGCGCGCCACGACGACCATCTCGTCCATCGTGACCTCGAGCGGGTTCGGGTGTCCCCACAGGTTGATGCCTACGGTATCGCCGACGGAGACGATGTCCACGCCCGCGCGATCGACGATCTGCGCGATCTGGTAATCCCACGCGACGACGCCGACGATCTTCTTGCCGTCGCGCTTCATCTGTTGCAGCGCGGGGATGGTCACCGCGGCGTCGTTCGTTGCCATTCGTCGTCCTACTTCCAGGCGCGGTTGTCGACGGTGTTCTCGAACGTCGCGCCCGGCACCACCATGTTCCACTTCACCGTCCAGTGGTAGGTGTCGTCGAAGCGCTCGCGCGTGTAGGGCTGCGGCGGCGCGTGCAGCAGCCGCCAGGTCTGCAGCTCGCCGGGTTGCAGCAGGCCGCCGGTTTCCGCGATCAGGTAGTGGATGTAGGGCGTGGGGTCGCGCTCGAGGAGCTCCACGGCGCGCGCCTGCGCGCGGAACATCTTCGCGAGCGTCGGGCCGTCGAGATCATCGCCGGCGGCTTCGCTGCGGGTCGAGTGCGATTCGATCAATATCCGCAGGCCCTGCTTGTGGGCGACGCTGATCCACGGCTCCATCAGGCTCACCGCCGCGACCTTGCCGTCCTTCAGCGCCTGGATGCGCTTGGGCATGGAGCCCGCGCCGGTGGTCTTGATGTGCTCGGGCGCGAGGAAGCCCTCCATCATCTTGAGCGTGGTGAAATGCGAGCCGTTGTTGGGCGTGACCGCGATCGGCTGGTTCTTCAGCATCTCGGGCTCGTAGAAACCCGAGTCGCGCGTGACGGCGATCGCGAACATCGACATCGAGGCGCCGAGGGCCACGATCTTGCGCTTGCGCAATCCCTCGGCGTCGGCTTCCACCGCGCGCTTCATGATGCCCCATTCGCACATCCGGAACTGGTCGATGCCGCCGTCGTTGTACGCGGCGTCGAGCGGGCGGTCGAAGACCGAATCGAACTTCACGAAGTGCGAGGTCGTCACCTGCGCCATGCCGGGCGTGGTCACGAAGTCGATGTCGAGCCCTTCGTCCCTGAAGAAGCCGGCGTCGCGGGCGACCAGCACCGGCAGGTCGTGCACCGCGTTCATGATCGCGACCTGCGGCTTCTTCGCGGCCGCGGGCTTGCGCGTGATTTCCTGGACACTCATGGCGTTTCCTCCAGTGGTTAACCGGCGAGTGAATGGGTGCTGCGTGCAAAGAGGTCCTCGACGGTGACCGGGCGCGTGAGGATGTGCTGCTCGACGGCGCTCTGGACCACTTCATCGAGCGCCCGCCGGTTGGGCCCGATGCCGTAGGGCAGGGGGTCCTTGCCGGTGATGTCCATCACGCGCTGGTAGAGCTCGTCGGTGGCGTTGGGATTGCCGATGCCGTTGCGCAGGCGCTCGACATACAGGCGCTTGGCCTGCGTGAACGCGTCGAAGACCTGGGCCGCGAGCTGCGGGTGGTCCTCGAGCAGATCGTCCTTGATCACCATCAAATGGTTGATCGGGTAGTGGCCGCGCGTGCGCAGCGATTCGAACGCCGCCTCCTTCGGATCGGCGATCAGCGTCGTCACATCCGGATGCTCGACCTCGATATTGATCGCCGCGCCCAGCTCGCCGGAGGCGAGCATGTCGCCCATCTTCCGGCCCGTCTCGAGCGCTACGACATTGGCGGGAGGCCGGTATTCGGCGACGTGCTCGTCGCCCGACAACACCCAGGTGATCTTGTCGAGATCGACGCCGTATTGGTGCTGCAGCACGCTGCGCGCCCACAAGCCGGTGGTGACGGTGTAGCCGCGGTTCACGCCGACACGGCGACCCTCGAGATCCTTGGGCGTGCGGATGCCGGACTTCGTGTTGACCTTGATCGCGCCGTGGTGGAACGCGCGCATCAGGAAGATCGGCAGCCCCGTGATGCGCTTGCCGTGCGCGCGCGCCGTGATGTACGTGGTGATCGCCATCTCGGAGAGGTCGAACTCCAGCCCGCGCACCATGCGGCGGAAAGCATCGATCAGCGGCTCGACCTCGACGAACTCGAATTCGAATCCTCGCGGCTTGACGGTGCCGTCCTTGAGCGCCGCGTTGTTGCCCTGCGTGCGCACGACGGTTCTCAGCTGGGGCTCGGCCATGGCATCGGATCTCGGGTCAACAGCACTCGCACTCGATGCCGGCGGCGTCGGCGAGCGCGTCCCTGAGCCACGCCGGCGGGACATCCTCCTCGACCACCGCTTCCACCGGCTTGAAGACGCGGAAGTGGTGACGCGCTCCCGCGGCGGTCCAGAACGCGACCACGGTATCGAGCGGCGGGAAGCCGGGCAGCGAGCGCGCGTTCTCCGCGACCACGACGGTGTCGTCCTCGCCGAGAGCGAACCGTCCGCGCGTCCAGTCCTTCAACCGCTCCACCGCTTCGAGGTGCGCGGGACCGGCGCGCATCGACCCGAACTTCGTGCCCTGCTTTCCGGTTTCGGCCCACAGGCTCATCGGATTCTCTTGCCTACTTCCACGGCATCAGCGAGGCATGGATCACGTCGGGCACGCCGTTGCCGCCGACCGACTTGATCGCGAGGTCCACGTCCTTCAGCCCGAACGTGTGGGTGGTGATCTTCTCGAGCGGGAAGCGCCCGGACGCGAGTTGCTGCAGCGCCAGCTCGCATGCCCTGTAGCTATGCCCGCGGGCGCTCTTCATCGTGATGAACTTCACCGTCATCCGGCCGATCGGGAAGTTGGGGAATTCCGCCATCTCGCCCTGGACCACCATCGTGCCTCCCTTGCGCTTCAACGCCTCCACGCCGAGCAGGATCGGGACGGTGCCGGCGCCCGCGGTGCAGTCGAGCACCACGTCCACGCCCTTGCCGCCGGTGATCTCGCGGATGCGCGCGAGCGGATCTTCCTTCTGCACGTCGATCACGTGGTCGGCGCCGAGCTGCTTCGCGACCTCCATGCGCGCCGCGTCCCTGGAGGTTCCCGTGACGATGATGAGAGAAGCGCCCGCCTGCTTGCAGATCACCGTCTGCGACAGCCCCTGCTGGCCCGGCCCCTGGATCAGCACCGTGGAGTTGTAGCCGACGCCGCCG
>JANPHA010000319.1:0-2220 GCA_031424255.1 Burkholderiales bacterium
TCGCCTTGCCCGTCACGTCCTCGTCCGCGAGCCAGACGCGGCCGCCGTCGGGCGCGAGGAATCCGGACAGCATGTTGAGCGCGGTGGTCTTGCCCGAGCCGTTGGGCCCGATGAGCCCGAGGATCTCGCCCGCCTCCACCGAAAACGAGAGATCGTCGACCGCCGCGACGCCGCCGAAATGCCTGGTGAGCCCCTCGCAGCGCAGCAGGCTCATGGCGTCTCTCCCGCCGCGGGCGGCGCCACGAGAGGCGCGCGCCGGTGTGCGGTCACGATCCCCCACAACCCGGTGCGGAAGAAGCGCGCGAACACGATCACCAGCGCGGCGAACACGATCATCTGGATATTGCCGAAGTCGCGTATCCACTCGGAGGCGAGATACACCAGCAGCGCGCCGACGATCGGCCCGGTCAACGTGCCCATGCCGCCGATCACGACCATCGAGATCACGAGGCCGGTCTGCAGCAGCAGTCCAAGCTCCGGGCTCACCAGCTGACTGAACGTCCCGTAGAGCGACCCGGCCAGGCCGCAGATCGCGCAGGACAGCGCGAAGGCGAGCGTCTTGTAGCGCAGCACGTCGATCCCGCGGCTCTCCGCGCCGGTCGCGTCGTCGCGGATCGCGAGCCAGAAGCGCCCGATACGCCCGCGCATCAGCAAATACATGCCGGCGAGCGTCAGCAGGAGCACGGCGAGGAAAAGATAGTAGTAGCCGGCGCGGCTCTGCATCAGCGTCGGCACGTTGAGCCCCTGGTCGCCGCGCGTGAACTCGTGCGAGTTGCCGATCACCACGCGCGCGATCTCCGCGAACGACAACGTGGTGAGCGCGAGGTAGGGGCCCTTCAATCGAAGCACGACGCCGCCCAGCAACGCGCCGAGGAGCGCCGTGCCGACGATCGCCGCCGGAATGCCGATCGCGAGCGGTACTTTCAGATGGTAGTCGAGGAGCGCGGTCGCATAGGCGCCGAGCATCGCGAAGGCCGCGGGAGCGAGCGAGAACTGTCCGGTGAATCCGGCGAGCAGGTTCCAGCCGAGCGCCAGCAGCGCGAAATACATGCTCACGATGAGGATGCCGAGCGTGTAGGGCGAGCTCACGAAGATCGGCACGCAGGCGAGCAGCGCCAGCACTACCAGTGCCGCGCGAAAGTCGGCGCGCAGCCGATTGCTCCACAGGTTGCGCGCGTCGCTCATACCTCGCGTCCCTTCTCGCCGATCAGTCCCTGCGGGCGGAAGATCAGCACCAACATCAGGATCAGCAGGCCGAAGGCGTCGCGGTAGTCGTACGACACGTACACGGCGAAGAACGACTCGAGCACTCCGAGCAGGAGGGCCGCGATCATCGCGCCCCAGATCGAGCCCATGCCGCCCAGCACCACGATCACGTACGACTTGATCGCGGGAAAGGCGCCCACGTCCGGCGAGGGATTGATGATCGGCGCCAGCAGCGCGCCCGAGAGGGCCGCGAGCAATCCCGAGATCGCGAAGATGAGGCTCGTGGTGCGCGTCGCGTCGATGCCCGCAAGCGAAGCGCCGAGGCGGTTCTGCGCCACTGCTTGAATTTGCCGTCCCCAGAGCGAGCGCTTGATGAAGAGCGCCAGGCCCACGAGCAGCGCGATCGAGATGCCGGCGGCGATGAGCTTCTGTCCGTTCAGCATCACCGGGCCGAACGCGAAGCGCGAAGTCTCGATCAACGGCGGCCCGCGGAATGGATAGGGTCCGACGATCTTGTCGACGAGGTTGATGAGCAGCAGCGAGAGCCCGAACGTGACCACCACCGCATACTCGTCCTTCATGATGGACCAGCTGCCATAGCCGGCATACAGCGGGCGCATCAGCGTTCGCTCCACGAGCCAGCCGAGCGCCGCTCCTGCGACCGCGGCCAGCGCCAACGCGGCCCACGGCGAGAGGCCGAGCTTCATCGCGATCAGCACGTACGCGTAGGCGCCGACCATGTAGAACTCGCCGTGCGCGAAGTTCACGACCTTCAGCACGCCGAAGATCATCGCGAGCCCGACCGCCATCAGCGCGTAGAAGAGCCCGAAGATGAGCCCGTTCACCAGCAGGTCGAGCGCCAGCATCGGGCCTCGCGAGAAAGAGTGGCGGGGGCCCGCCCCCCGGGCCGGGCGCGGGGCCCAGGGGCGGTGGAGCGGGGTTAAGGGGGGGGGGGGGGCCGGGGCCCGGGGGACGGTGGGGTTGGGGGCGCGGGGGGGGGAGGGGGGGGGGGGG
>JANPHA010000320.1:0-25633 GCA_031424255.1 Burkholderiales bacterium
GGCGGCGGCCGCGCAGGACGACATCGAAACCAGGGCAACAGCAAGCAGCGTCTTCATCGCGGATCCTTCCGTTCCAGGGGCCAGTTCTCGCTCTTGGTGCGCGCGGGCAGCACGAACTCCAGCGCGCCGAACATGGCGTACAACATCCGTGCGCCGAACGTGGGCCGCCCGGTCTCGATGATCGCCTTCAGGTTCTTCAGCATGAAGTCGCCGCCACCCTGCATGTCCTTCGCGGTCTTCGTGCCGATCGGCAGGTCATCCACGGTGAGGGTTACTTCGACGCCGCCCGCGACCGGCTTCAGCTCGTAGGTCACGATGCTGGTGGGGTCGTCGTACTGGGTGAAGCGATGGGTGTGCACGAAGCGGTTCGGCGGGTCGTACTCGAGGATGTCGCCGTCGACGATCGTGTGCCGGCCGCTCACGGTTCGCATCTGGATCCGTCCGCCGCGCCGCAAGCCCGTGGTCGCCATGCACGAGTTGAAGATCGCGCCCAGCGGGCGCTCCACGCTCGTGAGCTCCTCGAAGATCGCCTGCTGCGAGCCGGCGATGACGATGCGGAAGACGGCGCGGCCCTTGTCTGCGGCCGCCACCGGTGCCTCGGAAACCTTATCCACGTGTGCCTCCCTTTTTCTTGATCGGAATCGGTGCGTTCTCGAGCCGGTACTTGATGCGCGCCAGCTGCCCGGCCCAGTAGGCGCTGAACTCGGTGGTCCAGCGGTCGTAGATCATGTGGATGGGAACCGGGTTGAACCACAGCAGCCGCTCGCGCCCGACCTTCTCCGAGAGCACGAGGTTCGCGCTCTCGAGCGCCGCGAGGTGCTTCATCACCGCGATGCGCCCCATGTCCTCGAAGAACTCCGTCACGCGATTCACGTTGCAGCCGGGCTCCTTCTTGAGGATGTCGAGGATGCGGCGGCGCGGCTCGCTCGCGAGCGCCGCGAACACCGCGTCCATCTCGTCGGGTTTCATATGTCACTATAAGGTGACATATCGCGGAGTGCGCGTCAAGGCGGATTTGTGGCCGTTCTATACTGTCGTTCCCCTTGCGCGGAGCCGAGGCATGGCCAGCGGCGAAGCCCTTCCCGGGAAACCTCTCCCAGCCCTCACGCTCGCCGCGCTCGGCGTGGTGTACGGCGACATCGGAACGAGCCCGCTGTACGCCGCCAAGGAGACCTTCAGCCCCGACCATGGGATCGCCCTCGACACGGCGAACGTGCTCGGGGGCCTGTCGACGATCTTCTGGTCGCTGATGCTCGTGGTGTCGCTCAAGTACGTGATCCTCATCATGCGCGCCGACAACAAGGGCGAAGGCGGCATCATGGCGCTGCTGGCGCTCGCCGCCAGCGCGGTGAAGAGCCAACCCCGCCTGTACGGTCCGATCATGGTCCTGGGGATCTTCGGCGCGTCGCTGTTTTACGGCGACGCGGTCCTCACGCCCGCGATCTCGGTACTGTCCGCCGTCGAGGGCCTCGAGGTGGGCACGGCGGCGCTCAAGCCGTATGTCGTGCCCATCGCCGTCGGGGTGGTGATCGGGCTCTTCGCGCTTCAACGCCAGGGCACATCGATCCTCGGCGCGTTGTTCGGCCCGATCGCGGTCGTCTGGTTCCTCGCGATCGCGGCTCTCGGCGTGCACGGCATCGCGAAGTCCCCCGAAGTGCTGCGGGCGCTCAATCCCTGGCATGCGCTCCGCTTCGTCACGCAGCACGGATGGTCCTCGTTCGTGGTTCTCGGCGCGGTGCTGCTCGCGTTCACCGGCGCGGAAGCGCTGTATGCGGACATGGGGCATTTCGGCAAGAAGCCGATCCGCATCGCGTGGTTCGCTCTGGTGTTTCCGGCGCTCGTCCTCAATTACTTCGGCCAGGGCGCGTTGCTGCTGCACGATCCCGAGGCGTTGAAGAACCCGTTCTATCTGCTGGCTCCCGAATGGGCGCTCTATCCGCTGGTGGCGCTCGCGACGGCGGCGACGGTGATCGCCTCGCAGGCGACGATCTCCGGAACGTACTCGCTCACGAAGCAGGCCATCCAGCTCGACTACCTGCCGCGGATGAACGTCACGCAGACCTCGGAGCGCGAGATCGGCCAGATCTACATCGGGGGCGCGAACTGGGTGCTGCTCGTGGTCATCATCGCGGCGGTGATCGGCTTCGGTTCCTCGACGCGACTCGCATCGGCCTATGGCGTGGCGGTGACCGGAACGATGCTGGTGACGACGATCCTCACCTTCTTCGTGATCCGCTTCGCCTGGGGGTACAACCTGTTCCTGAGCCTCGCGGCGACCGGCTTCTTCATCCTGATCGACGCCGCGTTCTTCGCGTCGAGCCTGCTCAAGGTGGTCGAAGGCGGCTGGTTCCCGCTCGCGCTCGGGACGATCGTGTTCACCGTCATGACGACCTGGCATCGCGGCAGGGAGCTCGCGATGGCACGGCAACAGCGCACCGGGGTATCGATCGAGACATTCCTCGAATCGCTCGGCGGCGATCCGCCGCAGCGCGTTGCGGGCACCGCGATGTTCATGGCGGGCAATGCGGGCGCGGTGCCGCGCGCGTTGCTGCGCAACTTCGAGTGCAACAAGGTCCTGCACCAGCGCATCGTGCTTCTCACCGTGGTCATTCGCGAGATCCCGTGGGTGAGCGCGGGCGAGCGGGTCGAATGCGAGGCGCTGCGCCACGGGTTCCACCGGCTGATCGTGCGTTTCGGTTTCATGGACCGGCCCGACGTCTCTGCGGCGCTCGCGTTGTGCAAGCCGAGCGAGCTGCTGCTCGAGCCGTTGACGACCTGGTTCCTGCTGAGCCGGGCGACGGTGATCCCCACGCCCGGGGAAGGCATGATGCTGTGGCGCGAAAAGCTCTTCGCCACCATGGCGCGCCACGCGCGCACCGCCGGCGACTATTTCAACATTCCCGCGGATCGGGTGATCGAGATCGGAACTCGGATAGAGATCTGAGGGTCTGACTGGGAGAATGTGGCACGGCGATTGCATCGACTTAGGGTAATGAACGCCCGATGCGAAAGTGAGCGTTCAACCAAGGAGGGGGCCATGAACCTTTGGAAAGGCTTCCCCTTTGAGATTCCTGATCCGATCTTTGCTGTTGCTGTGTGTGTCGTGCGCCCCGGCCTTCGGCCAAACCGAGCACGATAGCGACCTGTACGGCGGGCTGCTCAACTGGGCGTCGACGCTCTCCGGGTATCCGCACCCGGATGCCGCGCCCACGGTCGAATTCGTGCCCCAGGCCTTCTTCAATCGATACGCATGCAACGACCGCCCCTGCCGCGTGTGGGGCTGGTATCCCAATACGGGCCACAGGATCGTCTATGTGCACGAAGCGGCGCGCACGATGATCGACGACGGCTCCGACCCGCGCGGCCTGCTCGCGGCGTCGATCGTGGTGCATGAGTACGTGCACTATCTGCAGGCGGTCCATCGCGGCTTCGCCCCTTACGAGTGCGAGGAGGCGATCGCGCTCGAGCGCGAGGCGTATGCGGTGCAGAGCGCCTTCATCTCGACTTACGGGCGCATGATCCGCGTGGGCGTCTCGATGCACACGGCGAACTGCGCGGGCGGCGCGAGCGAGAGCCCGATTCCCGGCGAGCCCCCGCTGCCCTGAGGAACCCGCGAGGCCGCCCTTACTGCTCGCCGAATCCGGTGCTGATGAGGCGCGTTACGGCAGTCATCGCCTCGAGCTCGTCGGGTCCGTTGACCTGGATCGACACTTTTGCGCCCATTCCGGCGGACAGCAGCATGACCGCGATCAGGTGACGCGCATTGGCGTGTCGGCCGTTGACCACGAGCATGACGCTCGAGCCATACCGGGATGCGGTCGATACGAGTTTCACGGCGGCGCGCGCGTGCAACCCGAGGCGGTTCATGATGGTCAATTCACGTTCCTGCATGGCGAGACTCCTGTCGCATGATGCGAATCCAGACGACAGCATAGGCGCGCAACGCGGGGCGCTGCTGCAACGAATTGCAACCATCACCGCGCAACTTTACGCAACGCTACTTGCCCGAGGCCTCGTCGTCGCTCGCGCCTTCTCCGGCACGCGGCGCGGGCGCGGTGGCCACTTGAGCCGGCGCCTCAGGCCGCTGGGGAACCGCAGTGGCAGCCTGCCCTTCCGAGGATGCGTCATCGGCCGCGCCCTCCGCGTTCAGCAGCGCGCGCGCCTCTTCCTGGGCGCGCGCGGCGCTCGTCCTTGCGTCCACGCCTTCCGCGGCGAACGCCACCTCCTCGGAGATGCCGGGCGCGACGAGCTTCACGCTCTCGGCGCGGATATCGCTGACCTGCAGGTTATCCACGCGGTCGCCGCGGCGCACCGTCCACATGCGCGATCCTCCGGCCTCGCGCAGGATCGCGAAGCGGCCGCCGGCATCGCCGCCGGTCCCGACGAGAACATAACGCGGGCGCGAGGTCGGCGTTGCAACCGTCTCCGCGGTGCTCGCGGCGGGCGGGATTGCCGGTTCGCGCGTCGGCACCATGACCTCGGCCGGGGCATCGCGGCGCGGCGGTTGCGAAACCTCGGCCTGCGCAGGGGGCGGCGGCTCGGGCTCCAACAGCAAGATCCCCGCCACCGCGAGCGCGATGGCGGGGATCGAAAGCCACGCAGCGGCGCGTGGACTCAGCACATCACCGGGCCGGGCGTGGCGGGACAATCGGCGCGCTTCATCGCCGCGAGCCGCCCCATGACGAACGGCCCTTCGTAGCGCACTCCGGCGGCGCTCACGTACACGCCCGCTCCGTGAGCCTTGCCTTCCTTGAAGGAGCCCTCGAGGCGCGCGCCGTTCTCCCATGCGTACGTGCCGCGCCCTTCGGGCCTGCCCTTCACGAACTGGCCCTCGTAGCTGTCCGCGCCGCGCGCCTCGCCGCGTCCCTGCGCGAGCTCGGTCTCCGTATCGCAGTCGCCGTGGTAATGGCCGATCAGGTACTTGTCGAGCGGCTCGCAGCCGTGGGACCACGCGGGCCCCGCGGCCGCGAGCAGGAGCGCACACCCCGCGCATTGCAGCAGGTGGGTCTTCATCGCCCGCCTCGATCGATCAGTCATCCTCGCCGTCGAGCACCACGATGTGCATGCCGGTGTTGGCGCGATCGACCGCATAGACGTAGCCGCGATTGTCCGAATCGAGGTTGTTGGTCTGGATCGCGGTCTTGCAGGTCTCGACCCCGTTGGTGGTCACGCAGCGCACGTCGGTCTTGTCGGTGATCGCCGGGATGTAATGGCCGATCTCCTTCGGCGCCCACGGGTCGCGGATGTCGACCGCGCGGATGCCGGCGTTGAAATACGCGAGCCACAGGATCTTGCCGTAGTACTTCGGATTGATGCGCTCATCGGACGAGTGAGTGCCGAAACGCCCGCCGCGGTCGCAGAAATTGACCTTCCCGCCCGATGCCGGATCGAGCTTGAAGCTTCCGACGCCGAAGGGCTCGCTCTCTGTCGTGATGTCGATGAAATACGTGAGCTGCGGATTCTCGCGGCACTCGTTGCTGGTCGACTCGTTGGTGAGCGCGATGATGTTGCGCGTGGCCCCGCGCGTGAAGCGCTGGAACGGCGGCGGCGCCATGTTCATGATCGGGAACACGGTGTGCGCGCCGTTGGTCGGCCCCTGGTCGTAGCGCGAGATCTGCGGATACAGCAGCTGTGCCGCCGTGGGCGCGAGGCGCGTGGCCGGCGTGAGGGACGGATCGTTCAGCAGCTTGTCGCGATCTACGATCTGCAGGATGCCGTTGGTCGCGGTCCCGTAGCCGAAGTACACGCGGTTGTCGAGGCGGTAGGGCCCGTGCAGCTGGACCTCCACCGGCCCGGTGGCGCCGGGCTGCTGCGACGGCAGGCCGAAGTTGCGCACGAATACCGGATGGGCCGGGTCGCTGAGGTCGTAGATCTGCGTCATGCGGCTGCTGCGCCAGCCGGGCGCGGCCCCGACGAGGTAGGCGATGCCGGTGTCGCATTCCCACCAGTTCTTGTGGGTGTCGGTTTGGCCCTCGATCGGCGTCGATACCAGCACCGGGTTCGCGGGATCGGTGACGTCGAAGACCTGGTGGCCCTGCGTGCCGTTGGTGCGCAACAGGTAGAACTTTCCGGTGACGCCGAGCTTGCCGGTGACTCCCGGGCACATGCGCACCATCTGCGCGCCGCCCGCCTCGCCCGCGCCCGCGGGACCGGGGATGTGCTTCAGCATCACCGGCTTCTTCGGGTTGGTCACGTCGAGGATCGACGTGCCGTTGGGCTCCACGACGCCGGTGAGCGGATTGAGGGCGCTGCCCCCGTGATGGCCGACGTAGGCGATCCAGCGGTTGCCCTGTTGCTCCGCGATCGGTTGGTAGGCGCTGCGGCCCTGCAGGTCGTGGAAGCCCACCAGGCGCATGCCTTGTGCGTCGGCCTTGCGAGGGTTGTAGGGCTTGTTGTTGTTGTCGTCGTCGGCCGCGGCGAGCGGCGCCCACGGCAGGGCCAGCGCGAGCACCGCGTAGGGGACGACTCGGGAAAGACTTCTCATGGCGGGGTTCTCCTCGGTTGTGTTGTTAGTGGCAGGGAGAATTTAGCCGCGCGGTTCCAGCGCGGCATTCGAATCCTTGTGGACCGCATCCGCAAATTTGCTTTTTTCGCCGCGCGAACCCTTGCGAAATTCGCTCGGGCTCACGCGCGCGAGCTTGTGGAAGCCGGAGGAGAAATGGCTCGCGCTGGAGTAGCCCACGCGCTGCGCGATCTCGGTGAGGCCGAGGCTCGAGCCGCGCAGCAGCGACTTGGCGACCTCGAGGCGGCGCTGCATCACGAACTTGTGCGGCGGCAATCCGGCGGCCGCCTTGAACGCGTGCGCGAAATGATACGGGCTCATGCCGACCGCGCGCGCGATCGCCTCGATGTTGAGGTCCTCGGCGAGGTTCTCCTCGATGAAGTTGCGCGCGGTGCGCAGCTTGTGCGCCGGCATCGGCAACGGGCCCTCGTCGCGCAACGACACGTTCGCGTAGTTGCGCAGCAAGTGCAGCCCGAGCTGCATGCACAGCGCATGCGCATACATGCGGCTGCCCAGGCGCTCCCCGCGCAGCTCGTTCCACAGCGAGTCGCCGAGCGCCTCGATCTGCGGGTCGCGCGTGCCGAAATTGTCGAGCAGCTCGACATGCGCCGCGTGCCCGGTCGCCTGCTCCATCAGCTCGTCGAGGAACTGCGGGGCGATGCCCATCAGGAGGAGCACGCCGAGGCCCTCGCGCCGCCACGCCTTGGGCTCGCCGGCCGGCGTGACGATCACTTCCCCCGCGGGCAGCGGCCGCTCCAGCATGAGCCCGTTGCGCCGCTGGTAGAGCCGCGGGCAGCTCGTGACCTGGATCGAGACGAGGTGCTCGGGATGGGGCGCGAGGAACTCGACGTTGCCGAGCCGATAGACGTCGACGTCGACGCCGGCCCATGCGCGCGAACGGCTCGAGCAGATCGGCTCCGGAAGGTAATTCCGGAATGACGCGGAGGAGGGGGTGGCGGGCGGGATCACTTTATGAAACGCAGTGTCGGCCTTCAATTAACTTCGATTAACTTAGGCCCGTTCGGGCGTCCGAGTCAATCCGGTAAAACCCTTATATCGGCAGAGCCGGAGGCTTTCGGTGATGGGTGGCGCGCTCGAAGGCCTGGGCGATGCCGAGCAGCCGCGCATCGCTGAACGCCGGGCCGAAGAACGAGATTCCTACCGGCAAGCCGAGCACGAAACCGGCGGGCACCGTGACGTGCGGATATCCGGCGACCGCGGGCAGCGAGGTGCAGCCGCCGCGCGCGAGGTCGCCGCTCACGGGATCGATCAGCCACGGTGGCGGCGAGGTGAGGGCGGTGATCGCCTCGACGCGATACTTCTTCACCACCGCATCGATGCCCTGGGTGCGCGCGAGCCGCCGGCAGCGCGCGAGCGAGGCGCGGTACTTCGCGCCCGAGAGCGCGTCCTGCTCCTGCGCCTTCACGAACAGGTCCTGCCCGAAGAGCGGCATCGTGCGCTCGGCATTGCGCGCGTTGAACTCGATCAGCTCCGCGAGCGATTTGACCGGAGCGCCCGGCACCGCCGACGCGAGCCACGCGTTCAGGTCCGCCTTGAATTCGGCGAGCAGCACGTCGAGCTCGGCCTCGTCGAATTTTCCGAGCGTGGGGATCTCGACCTCGACGAGCGTCGCGCCGAGACCCTTCAGCGCGATCAGCGCTTCCTCGATCACGCGGTCGGCCTTCTCGTTCGCGCCGAAGTACTGGCGGCCCACGCCGAGGCGAACGCCCGCGAGGTCGGCGCGGCCGAGGTGCGCGGTGAACGACGCCTCGCGCGGGACCTTCCGCTGCATCGTGACGGGGTCGCGCGCATCGGCGCCGGCGATCGCGTCCATCAGCAGCGCGCAGTCTTCCACCGTGCGCGCCATCGGCCCGGCGGTGTCCTGGCTATGGGCGATCGGCACGATGCCGGTGCGGCTCACGAACCCGAGCGTGGGCTTCAGCCCGACCAGGTTGTTGCACGCGGACGGCGACGTGATCGAGCCGTCGGTCTCGGTGCCGATCGCGGCCGCGCACAGGTTCGCCGCCGCGGCGCAGCCCGAGCCCGAGCTCGAGCCGCTCGGCGTGCGCCCGGCCGCGTAGGGATTGCGCGTCTGCCCGCCGCGGCTGCTCCAGCCGCTCACCGAGTTGGACGAGCGGAAGTTGGCCCATTCCGACAGGTTGGTCTTGCCGAGGATCACGGCGCCCGCGTCGCGCAGGCGCTGCCCCAGCGGTGCATCCTGCGCGGCGTGGTACCCCTCCAGAGCGAGCGACCCGGCGCTCGTGCTCATGCGGTCGCCGGTCGCGATGTTGTCCTTCACCAGCAGCGCAATGCCGTGCAGCGGCCCGCGCACGCGGCCGCTCGCGCGCTCGCGGTCGAGCGCCTCCGCGATCGCGAGCGCGTCGGGATTAACCACGATCACCGCGCGCAGCGTGGGGCCGGCGCGATCGATCGCGGCGATGCGCTCGAGATACGCGGCGGTGAGGGCGCGCGCGCCGAGCGCGCCGGAGCGCATGCGCTCGCCGAGCGCGGCGATGGTCGCCTCCTCGAAGGCGAACGGGCTCAGCGCCGGCCCGGCGCCGGCAGCGGGCCCGGGAAGCGCGCTCGCGGCCAGCGTTCCCGCGGCCGCGCCGAGAAAATCGCGGCGCGCGCGGTTCGGGTCATCGCCTCGCGATCGCTCGGACATGGGATCGTGCGCCCCGGGCCTTGGAGGCGGCGGGAGTCGCCGCCAGCCCGCGGAAGTATATGTCGACCAGAGTCTCGGCGTGGCGCTCGAGCGCGAAGCCTTTCGTGTCGAGCACCCAGTTCGCGATGAGGCCCGAGACGAGCGACAGCACGCCGAAAGCCGCCACGCGCGCGTTCACGCCCGCGGGCAGCTGGCCGTTGTCGATGCACGCCCGGAAGCCCGCCTCGATCGTCTTCAGGCAATCCTGCTGGCTTTCCACGTGGCGCTCGCGCACGCCCGAAGCGTCGCCCACGTATTCGCACTTGTGATATGCGATCTCGAACACGCGCTGCATGCGTTCATCCCTGGCGGTTCGTATCAGCACATCGGCGGTCACGCGCCGCAGCAGCCCGAGCGGATCGCAATCGGCGCCGCATTCGGCGCGCTCGAGCATCTCCTCGACCGGCAGCACGACGCGCTGCATCATCGCGTCGAAGAGCTCCGCCTTGTCCTTGAAATGCCAGTAGATCGCGCCGCGCGTGACGTCCGCGGCGAGCGCGATATCCTCGAGCGAGGAGCGCGCGACGCCCTTGTCGTAAAATACGCGCTCGGCCGCGTCCAGAATGCGGCTGCGCGTCTCCTGCGCCTCTTCCTTGGTGCGCCTGGCCATGCGTTTCTTGTCTCCTCCTGCGCTTTCGAACCTGCCGTAACAAACGGTGAATTGACATACATACACGTTTGTATGTAAATTATCCGCTCTTCGAGACCTGCCTGTAAAGAGCCGGTCGGCCAAAAAAAGAGGAAAGTCCCATGCCCATCCCCCGTCTCCGCCTCGCGCGGGCTGCCGTAGCCATGTCTTTCGCCGCCGCGTTGAGCGCCTGCGGCCCGAAGGAGCCCCCCGGCGGTCCCGGCGGGCCGGGTGGCGGAATGCCCCCTTCGATGGTGACGGTGCAGGAAGTGAAGCCGAAGACCATCCAGGTCGAGTTCGAATACCCCGCGCAGACCGCGGGCTCGCGCGAGGTCGAGGTGCGTTCGCGCGTGCCCGGCATCCTCATCAAGCGCAACTACACCGAGGGCGCCGCGGTGCGCCCGGGCCAGTCGCTCTTCACCGTGGACCCCGCGCCCTACGAGGCCGTGGTGCGGCGCAGCGAGGCCGACGTCGCCGCCGCCGAGGCGCGGCTTGCCAATGCGAGCCGCAACGCGAAGCGCATGAAGCCGCTGTTCGAGGCGAAGGCCGCCTCGCAGAAGGATTACGACGACGCCGCCTCCGCCGAGGAAGTGGCGGCGGCCGACCTCAAGTCGGCGCGCTCGCGGCTCTTCGAGGCGCATCTCAACCTCGCCTATACCAAGGTCGAGGCGCCGGTGTCGGGCATCACCAGCCGCGCGCTGAAAAGCGAGGGCACGCTCGTCAACGGGCCGCAGGACCTGCTCACCTCCGTGAGCCAGATCGATCCGATCTACGTGAACTTCGGGGTCTCCGAGAACGAGCAGTCGCGGCTGCGCGCCGATGCGGCCGCGGGAAAGCTGCTGCTGCCGAAGGAGAACCGCTACGACGTCGCGATCAAGTTCGAGGACGGCACGCTCTATTCGCGTACCGGCAAGCTCGCCTTCACCGATATCCGCCTGAACAACCAGACCGGAACGTCCGATGCGCGCGCCGAGATTCCCAATCCCGCCGGCGAGGTGCGCCCGGGACAATTCGTGCGCGTGATCCTGAAGGGCGCGGTGCGTCCCGATGCGATCACGATTCCGCAGCGCTCGGTGGTCGAAGGGCCGCAGGGCAAGATGGTCTATGTGGTCGGAGCCGAGGGCAAGGCCGAGCCGCGCCCGGTCACGGTGGGCGAATGGTCCGGAAACGACTGGGTGATCCTCGCGGGATTGAAGCCCGGCGACAAGGTGATCGTCGATGGCCTGATGAAGGTGTTCCCCGGGGCGCCGGTGCAGGTCGGGGATCCGAACGCGCCGCCGCCAGGCAAGGGCGGACCCTCTCCCCAGCCCTCTCCCAAGGGAGAGGGAGCGGCGAAGAAGTAAGGGGCCGCCACCATGTTCTCGCGCTTCTTCATCGACCGCCCGATCTTCGCCGCGGTCCTCTCGATCTTCATCGTGATCGCGGGGTTTGCCGCGATGCGCGGCCTGCCCATCGCGCAGTACCCGGAGATCTCGCCGCCGGTGGTGACCGTGCAGGCGGTCTATCCGGGAGCCTCCGCCGCGGTGCTCGAGTCCACGGTCGCCGCGCCCATCGAGAACGCGATCAACGGCATCGAGGACATGCTCTACATGAGCTCCACGTCGGCCGCCAACGGCATCGTGCAGATCCAGGTCACGTTCAACATCGGCGCCGACGTGAACCGCGCCGCGCTCAACGTGAACAACCGCGTGAAGCAGGTCGAGCCGCGGCTGCCGCAGGAAGTGCGCCGCCAGGGCGTCACGGTCGAGAAGGGCTCGTCCGCGTTCCTGCAAGTGCTCGCGTTCCACTCTCCCGACGGCAGATTCGACGATCTCTTCACGTCCAACTACGTGACGCTGAACGTGCTCGACGAGATCAAGCGCCTGCCGGGCACCACCAACGTGCAGATCTTCGGCGCCAAGGATTACGCGATGCGCATCTGGCTGCGCCCGGATCGCATGTCGCAGCTGAAGGTCTCCCCCGGCGACGTGTTCGCCGCGCTGAACGAGCAGAACGCGCAGTTCGCCGCCGGCAAGGTGGGCGAGCCGCCGACCAGCAGCGGCCAGGAGCTCGTCTATACCGTGACCACCCGGGGGCGCCTCTCGGATCCGAAGGAATTCGAGGAGGTCATCCTGCGCGCCAATCCCGACGGCTCGCGCCTGCGCCTGAAGGACGTGGCGCGCGTGGAGCTCGCCGGCCGCGATTACAGTTTCATCGGCAAGTACAACGGCCGGCCGGCGACCCTGGTCGGCATCTTCCTGCAACCCAACGCCAACGCGCTCGACGTGGCGAAGTCGGTGAAGACACGCGTCGACGAGTTGAAGACGCGCTTCCCGCAGGGGCTCGCCTACAACGTGGCCTACGACACCACGCGCTTCGTCGAGGTATCGATCCGCGAGGTGGTCTACACGCTCGCCGAGGCGATGGCGCTCGTGTTCCTGGTGATCTTCATCTTCCTGCAGAACTGGCGCGCGACGCTGATCCCGTTCGCCGCCGTCCCGGTGGCGTTGCTCGGCACGTTCGCCGGGCTGCTGATCCTCGGGTATTCGATCAACACGTTGACGCTCTTCGGCATGGTGCTGTCGATCGGCATCGTCGTGGACGACGCGATCGTGGTGCTCGAGAACGTCGAGCGCATCATGCGCGAGGAGGGCGTGGGCTCGCGCGAGGCGGCGATCAAGGCGATGCACGAGGTCACCGGGCCGATCATCGCGATCGTGCTGGTGCTGAGCGCGGTGTTCATCCCAATCGCGTTCCTCGGCGGGCTCACCGGCGAGCTCTACCGGCAGTTCGCGGTCACGATCTCGATCGCCGCGGTGCTCTCGGGCATCGTGGCGCTTACGCTCACGCCGGCACTGTGCGTGCTGCTCCTCAAGCACGAGCACCGCAGCGAGAACCGCCTGGCGCGCTGGTTCAACCGCTGGTTCGGGCGCACCACCGATCGCTACGAGAACGGCGTCGCGTGGATGATCCGCCATGGCGTCGTGGCGCTCGTGCTGTTCACCATCATGGTGCTCGCCACCGTCTTCCTGTGGCGCAACACGCCCGGCTCCCTCGTTCCCGACGAGGACCAGGGCTTCTACATCGCCGCGGTCTTCCTGCCCGACGGGTCTGCGCTCGAGCGCACCGACAAGGTGGTGAACCAGGTGATCGAGGCGGTCAAGTCCAACCCGAACAACCAGGATGTCGTCGCCTTCACCGGCTTCGATTTCCTCGGCGGAACGTTTCGCGAGAACGCCGCGACGCTCTTCGTCACCCAGAAGCACTGGGACGACCGCAAGGTGAGCGTGGGCGAGCTGGTGGGCGAGTTCTACGGCAAGACCGCGCACATCAAGGAAGGCCTGGCCCTCGCGTTCCCGCCGCCGCCGATCTTCGGCCTCGGCACCGCGGGCGGGTTCGAGTTCTACATCCAGAACCGCGGCGACGGCGGGCCGAAGAAGCTCTCCGAGGTGGCCCAGGCGTTCCAGGCGAAGGCCGCGCAGGACAAGAAGCTGGCACAGGTGCAGACGCTGTGGCGCGCCAACGTGCCGCAGCTCTACGTCGACGTCGACCGCGAGAAGGCGAAGGCGCTCGGCGTGCCGCTCGACGAGCTCTTCAACACGCTCGCCGCCACGCTCGGCTCGGCCTACGTGAACGACTTCAACAAGTACGGCCGCACCTGGCAGGTGTTGATGTCGGCGGATCCGGCCTATCGCAAGCGCCCCGAGGACGTGGGCGCGGTGTACGTGAGGAGCACGAAAGGCGAGATGATCCCGCTCAGTGCGCTCGCGAAGATCGAGTACACCAGCGGCCCGGGAACGCTCGAGCGCTTCAACAACCTGCCCGCGGTGAAGCTGCTCGGGTCGGGTGCGCACGGGGTGAGCTCGGGCCAGGCGATCGCGGAGGTCGAGGCGGTGGCGAAGGAAGTGCTGCCGCCGGAATTCAGCCTCGACTGGAGCGGCGCCTCGTTCCAGGAGAAGAAATCGAGCGGCACTTCCTCGATCGCGCTGTTGCTGGGTGCGTTGATGGCCTTCCTGATCCTCGCCGCGCAATACGAGAAGTGGTCGCTGCCGCTGTCGGTGATGATGGCGCTGCCGTTCGGCACCTTCGGAGCGCTCTCGGCCGTCTGGATCCGCGGCCTCACCAACGACGTGTACTTCCAGATCGGCCTGGTGACGCTGCTCGGGCTCGCGGCGAAGAACGCGATCCTGATCGTCGAATACGCGCTGCTCAAGCAGCAGGAGGGGCTGAGCTATTCGGCCGCGGCGCTCGAGGCCGCGCGGCTGCGCTTCCGCCCGATCCTGATGACTTCGCTCGCGTTCATCCTCGGCGTGTCGCCGCTCGCCTTCTCGACCGGCGCCGGCGCGGGCGCGCGCCACTCGGTCGGAACCGGCGTGATGGGCGGCATGCTCGCGGCGACGTTCCTCGCGATCTTCTTCGTGCCGTTCTTCTACAAGCTCATCATGGAACGCAAGCTGGGCGAGCCGCGCACCAGCGACGAGCTGAAGCGCGAGGCGACGCACCATCGCGAGATGCACAACCACCCGCATGGCCACACGCCCACGCGCATGACGCGGCCCATCACGGAGGATTCGGATGAATAGGCGCTCCTGGATCGCGGCGGCGGGGCTCTTGCTCGCCGCCTGCACCGTCGGCCCGAACTACTCGCGTCCCGATGCCGACCTGCCGAAGGATTTCGGCGTGGCGCAATCGCCGCTGCCGCCGGCCGATCACTGGTGGACGCTCTTCAACGATCCGGTGCTCGATCGGCTGGTCGACGAGGCCCTCGCCGCCAACCACGACCTGAAGGCGGCGGCGGAGCGCATCGAGCAAACGCGCGCGCAGCTCGCCATCACGCGCGCCGACCAGTTGCCGTCGGTGGGCGTCGATGCCTCGCGCTCGCGCAGCCGCGCTTCCGCATTCGGCTCGGTGCCGATCCCGCCCGAATTTCTCGAGACCAACGACAACCGCCTGGTGCTGCGCTTCGCGTGGGAGCTCGACTTCTGGGGCAAGTACCGCCGCGCGAGCGAGGCGGCGCGCGCCGAGATCGTCGCGAGCGAGGCCGGGCGCGATGCGGTGCGCGCTTCGTTGATCGGCGAGGTGGTGCGCGGCTATTTCGCGCTGCAGGCCCTCGACCGGCGCATCGAGGCCGTGGCGCGCACGCTCGAGAGCCGGGTGAAATCGCTCGAGCTGCAGAAGCTGCGCCTCGATGCGGGCGTCGTGTCCGAATTCGAGTATCGCCAGGTCGAATCCGACCTGCGCACCACCGAGGCGCTGGTTCCGATCACTCGCCAGCAGCGCGTGCGGCAGGAAGGTGCGCTCACCGTGCTCTTCGGGCGCACGCCGCGGCAGGTGTACGAGTCGCGCGTCGAACGTGGCGCGCCCTCGATCCACGCCGCGGTCGAAGTGCCCGCGGGCATGCCCTCGGACGTGCTGCTGCGCCGCCCCGACATTCGCGAGGCCGAGGCGCGCCTGCACGCCGCCAATGCGCGCATCGGGGTCGCGCGCGCCGCCTACTTCCCGTCGATCTCGCTCACCGGCTACTACGGCGGCGAGAGCCAGTCGCTCGGCGATCTCTTCAGCGGCCCCGCGCGCACCTGGAGCCTCGCGGGCGGCTTGCTGCAGCCGCTCTTCGCCGCGGGGCAGATTCGCGGCGGGGTCGATCTCGCCAGCGCGCGCGCGCGCGAAGCCACGGAGCTCTACCAGAAGGCCGTCGCGAACGCGTTTCGCGAGGTGCGCGATGCGATCGAGGCGCAGACCAACCTGCGCGAGGCGTTCGCCGCGCAGCAGGAGCGCGAGAATGCGCTCAGCCGCACGCTCGAGCTCTCGCGCCTGCGCTATGACAACGGCGCGATCAGCCTCTTCGAGGTGCTGGAGACGGAGCGGCAGCTGTTGTTCGCGCGGCTCGATGCGATCGATGCCGAGCGCGATCGTCGTGCTGCTATCGTCGATCTCTACCTTGCGCTGGGAGCTTGAGAATTCGACCGCGCCCCTCGAGGCCAAATCCTGCGATCATTCCGTCATGAAACCCGGCCTCTACTACGACGATTTCCCGGTCGGCGCGCGCTTCACGTCCGCGGAGATCGCGGTGAGCGCGGAAGACATCAAGCGTTTCGCCGGCGAGTTCGATCCGCAGCCTTTCCATCTCGACGAGGAGACCGCGAAGGCGACGTTCTTCGGCGGCCTCGCGGGGAGCGGCTGGCACACCGCGGCGCTGACGATGCGCCTCGTGGTGAAGTCGCTGCCGGTTTCATGGGGCGCCATCGGCGCCGGCGTCGACGAGCTCAAGTGGCCGAACGCGCTGCGGCCCGGCGACACGATCCACATCGAAAGCGAGGTGCTCGAGGCGCGTGTCCTGAAGAGCCGCCCCGATACCGGCCTCGTGCGCATGCGGGTCACCACGCTCAACCAGCGCGGCGAGCCGGTGCAGGTCATGATCCCCAACATGCTGGTGCCGGTGCGGGCGTAAACCGGGGTCCGTCCCCGGTGTTACCCGCGGTTTTTCTCGACGTGGGCGCGGATCAGGCTGTCGAGGCGGGCGCGCACCAGGCGGCCCTTTGCATCGAGCAGCCACAGGCGGATGAGACCCACCAGGAACGCGCAGGTTTCGAGCGCGGCGAGCGCCGGATCCACGCCCTTGCGCAACACGCCCTTCCTGCGCGCGGCCCCGTAGGCGCGCTCCAGGTGCTCGTCGAGCTCGGTGAGCTTGCCCAGCTGGCGCGCCATGTCGCGCTCGAAATCGCCGACGTACTCGCATTTGAAGGCGAGGATGCGAACTGCCTCGCGCGTGGCGCGATCGGACTGCAATGCGTCGAGCACGCCGGTGAGATAGCGCTCCACGCCGGTGAGCGGATCATCCGACGAGCCGAGCAGGCCGGCGTCGATCACGTCCACCATCGGCAGCTTGACCTGCTCGCGCATGCAGCGGAAGAGATCCGCCTTGCCGGCGAAGTGGCCGTAGATCGCCCCACGCGTCACACCCGCGGCGGCGGCGATGTGCTCCATGGTAGTGCGCGAGACGCCGCCGCGCGCGAAGACCTCCCGCGCCGCGACCAGGATGCGGCCGCGCGTCTTGAGCGAGTCCTCCTTCGAGCGTCTCATCGGCGTCCCGGTTTGGATACAGTCATGATTGTATATATAATCGGCTCTCGATCACCGCCCGTGCCCGGATCCCCATGAAAATGATTCCTCCCCGCCTCCGGCGGCCGTTCGCGCTCGCGGTGCCCGTGGCCCTCGCGATGGCCGTTGCCGCCTGCGGCGCGGGCACGGCGCCCGCGCCCGCCCCGCCCGCCGCGGTGCCGGCGCGGGTGACGCAGGTCCAGCCGCGCAGCGTGCCGATCGTGGTGCAGGGCGTGGGCCAGGTCGAAGGCTCGAAGGAAGTCGAGGTGAGGTCGCGGGTGGCGGGCACGCTGAAGAAGCTGCTCTACAAGGAAGGCGACGTGGTCCGCGCCGGCATGGTGCTCTTCCAGATCGATCCCGAGCCGTTCGAGATCGCGCTCTCGCAGGCGCGCTCGCAGCTCGCGCAGGAGGCGGCGCGCGCCGAGCAGACGCGGCGCGAGGCCGCGCGCCTGAAGGAGCTGATCGCCGAGCGCGCGGTGAGCCAGAAGGAAGCCGACGACGCGCTCTCCAACGCCAAGCTCGCCGATGCCGCGGTCGCCGCCGCGCAGGCGCGCGTGCGCGAAGCCGAGCTCAACCTCTCGTATACGCAGGTGACCGCGCCGGTCGCCGGCGTGAGCGGACGCGCGCAGCGCTCCGAAGGCAATTTGATCTCCACCGGCGCCGACGGATTGCTCACCACGATCAGCCAGGCCGATCCGGTGTGGGTGCGCTTCAGCCTCGCCGAATCGGATCTCGCGAAGCTGCCGGGCGGGCGGCTCACGCGCGGCGCCAATCCCGATATCAAGCTCGTGCTGCCCGACGGCACGCAGCTGCCGGTCACCGGGCATCTCAATTTCGCCGCCTCGCAGATCGATCCGAAGCTCGCCACGCTGCAGCTGCGCGCCGAGTTTCCCAATTCCGCCGCGCAGCTGCTGCCCGGCCAGTTCGTGCGCGTGCAGATGGTCGCGGGCCAGCGTGACAACGTCTTCCTCGTGCCGCAGGTGGCGGTCACGCAGACCGAGACCGGCTACCTGTTGTTCGTGCTCGATGGCGCGGGCAAGGCGCAGCTGCGCCCGGTGAAGGTCGGCGACTGGGTCGGGAAGGACTGGACCATCATCGAGGGATTGAAGGAGGGCGACAAGGTCGTGGTCGACAACCTGCTCAAGCTGCGTCCCGGCGTCACCGTGACCCCGGTCACCGACGCCAAGCCCGGGGCCTGAGGGGGAAGCGCGCCATGCGGAATTTCTTCGTCGAGCGCCCGATATTCTCGGGCGTGATCGCCATCGTGATCACGCTGGCCGGCCTCGCGGCCTCGCAGATCCTCGGGGTCGCGCAGTACCCGGAAATCGCCCCTCCCACCGTCACCATCACCGCGAACTATCCGGGGGCCAGCGCCGAGACGCTCGGGCGCACCGTCGCCGCCCCGATCGAGGAGCAGCTCTCCGGCATCGAGAACCTGATCTACTTCAACTCGAGCTCCGCATCCAACGGCACGCTCACGATCACCTGCACGTTCGAGGTCGGCACCAACGCGGATCTCGCCACCATCAACGTGAGCAACCGCGTGAAGATCGCCGAGCCGCGCCTTCCCGACGACGTGCGTCGCACCGGCGTGCTGGTGCAGAAGCGCTCCACCGATATCCTGATGGTCGTCGGCATGAGCTCCACCGATCCGCGCTACGACACGCTCTACCTCAGCAACTATACGACGCTCAACGTCCTGGACCAGCTGAAGCGCGTGCCGGGTGTTGCCGACGCCTTCATCTTCGGCGCGCGCGACTACTCGATGCGCATCTGGTTGAAGCCCGACGTGATGGCGCGCCTCGGCGTCACCACCAGCGACGTGGCCGCGGCGCTGCGCGCGCAGAACGCGCAGTACGCGGCCGGCAAGATCGGCCAGGAGCCCACGCCCGAGGACCAGTCGTTCACCTATACCGTCACCACGCGCGGGCGGCTGGTGGAGCCGGAAGAGTTCGGCAACATCGCGATCCGCGCTTCGGGCCCCAACGGCGCGCTGCACCTGCGCGACGTGGCGCGCATCGAGCTGGGCGCGCTCGGCTATGACGCGTTCACCGCGGTCGACGGCAAGCCCACGATCGGCGTGCCGGTGTTCCTGCAATCGGGCGCCAACGCGCTCGCGGTCAACGCCGCGGTGCGCGCGGCGATGGACAACCTCGCCAGGGGCTTCCCCGCCGGCGTGGGCTACATCGTGAGCTTCGACACCACCCGCGTCGTGAAAGCCTCGATCCACGAGGTGGTGATGACGCTGATCGAGGCGGCGATCCTGGTGATCCTGGTGGTGTTCGTGTTCCTGCAGAGCTGGCGCGCGACGCTGATCCCGATGATCGCCGTGCCGGTGTCGCTGGTCGGCGCGTTCGCCGGCCTGTATCTGTTCGGGTTCACGATCAACACGATGACGATGTTCGCGATCGTGCTCGCCACCGGCATCGTGGTTGACGACGCGATCGTCGTGCTGGAGAACGTCGAGCGGTTGATGGCGCAGAAGCGGCTCACCCCGTTCCAGGCTTCGGTCGAATCGATGCGCGAGGTGACCGGCGCGATCATCGCGATCGAGCTCGTGCTGTGCTCGGTGTTCATTCCGGTCGCGTTCCTCGGGGGCATCGCCGGGCGCCTCTACCAGCAGTTCGCGGTGACGGTGGTGACCGCGGTCCTGATCTCGGGCCTCACCGCGTTGACGCTCACCCCGGCGATGTGCGCGATCCTGCTCCGGCCCAGCCATTCGGAGAGCCGCTTCTTCCGGCCGTTCAACCGCGGCTTCGCGTGGCTCTCCGATAAATACAACCGCGGAGTCGCGTGGACCATCGGGCACGTGGCCATCGGCCTCGCGGCGTTCGGGCTGCTGATCGTCGCCCTGGTGCTGCTCTTCCGGATCCTGCCGGCGAGCTTCGTCCCGGTCGAGGACCAGGGCTTCCTCTACGGCTCGATCGTGCTTCCCGACGGGGCGACGCTCACCCGCACCGGCAAGGTGGCCGCGACGGTGCAGAAGCTCCTGCTCGAGCATCCCGCGGTCGAGCGCGTGTTCACGGTGACCGGCTTCGACCTGATCGGCGGCGGCAACAAGACCAATGCCGGCACGCTCTTCATCACCTTGAAGCCGTGGGAAGACCGCGACATCACCGCCGACGAGCTCACCAAGTATGTCGCGAAGAGGAGCGCGGAGATCCGCGAGGGCATCGTGTTCGCGTTCAACCCGCCGCCGATCCGTGGCCTCGGCCAGGCGGGCGGCCTCGAGTTCTACCTGCAGAACCGCGCCGACGGCAATCCCAGGCACCTGGCGCAGGTGATGAACGATTTCGCCGCGGCGCTGCGCAAGCGGCCCGAGCTGACCGGCATCAACACGCTCTTCCGCCCGACGGTGCCGCAGGTGTTCGTCGAGGTGGACAACGAGAAGGCGCTCTCGCTCGGCGTGCCGATCGGCGACGTGTTCGACACGCTGCAGAGCACGATGGGCGCGCTCTACGTGAACGACTTCAACAAGTTCGGCCGCACCTACCGCGTGCAGGTGCAAGCGGAAGCCGCGTATCGCGCCACGCCCGGGAACCTCGGCGACGTCTACGTGCGCTCCGCCACGAGCGGCGAGATGATCCCGCTCAAGGCGCTGGTGCGCAGCCGCAGCGTGGTCGGTCCCGACCAGGTCGATCGCTTCAACGGCTTCGTCTCCGCGAAGATGCTCGGCAACGGCGTGCCCGGCGTGAGCTCGGGCCAGGCGATCGCGGTCGTGGAGGAGGAGGCCGCCAAGCTGCCGGAAGGCTTCTCGGTCGAATGGGCCGGCCAGGCGTACCAGGAGAAGCGCACCGGCAAGGCCTCCACGATCGCCTTCGCGATGGCGCTGGTGATGGTGTTCCTGATCCTCGCCGCCAACTACGAGCGCTGGTCGCTGCCGGTGGCGGTGCTGCTCGCGGTTCCGTTCGCGGTGCTCGGCGCGGCCGGGTTCGTGCTGCTGCGCGGCGGCAGCAACGACATCTATTTCCAGATCGGCCTGGTGACGCTGATCGGCCTCGCGGCGAAGAACGCGATTTTGATAGTGGAGTTCGCCAACCACGAGATGAAGAACGGGCTATCGCCCTACGACGCCGCGGTGAAGGCCGCGCGCCAGCGCTTCCGCCCCATCGTGATGACCTCTCTCGCGTTCTGCCTCGGCGTGCTGCCGCTGGTGCTCGCCTCGGGCGCGGGCGCGGCGGCGCGGCGCTCGATGGGCACCGGCGTGCTCGGGGGAATGTTGATCGCGACCTTCGTCGCGACCCTTTTCATTCCGCTGTTCTTCGTGCTGCTCGCGCGGCCGCGCAAGTCGGAACGCGCCGCGGCCCAGGCCGACGCGGCCGCTGCCGGGGAGAACGCATGAGGCTCGCGGCGCTGTCGGTCGTGGCGTGGCTGGCCGCGGGTTGCGCGCTGGGACCGGATTACTCGCGCCCGGCGCTCGAGCTTCCGCAGCGGTATCCCGAGGCGGGGGCGGGAGGCGCGCTCGACGCGAGCGTCGAGAACCGCTGGTGGGAGCTCTATGGCGATGCGACGCTCGACGGCCTGGTCGCGAGTGCGCTGGAGCGCAACCCCGACATCCGCCTCGCGGTGGCGCGCATCGAGGAGGCCAACGCCAACCTGCGCGAGGCGGGCGCGTCTTTCCTGCCCGAGATCGACGGCGGGGTCAACGCAACCCGCAGCCGGGTGAGCGCCGCGACCGCGTTCCCCAATCCGCCGCCGCTGGTGCGCAACGACGTGCGCCTCGGGCTGTCGACCTCGTTCGAGCTGGATTTCTGGGGCAAGCTGCGGCGCGCCCGCGAGGCGGCGCGCGCGCAGGCGCTGGGCTCGCAATTCGGCCGCGACGTCGTGGCGCTCTCGCTCGCGGGCCTCGTGACCCAGGACTACTTCATCGTGCGCTCGCTCGATGCGCAGATCGCGTTCGCCGCGCAGACGCTGAAATCACGCCAGGAATCGCTCGACGTGGCGCGTTCCCGCGCACGCGGCGGGCTCGCCTCGGATCTCGACGTGAACCAGGCGACCGTCTCGCTCACCGACGCGTCGCTGCAGCTGAAGGACCTGATGCGCCAGCGCGAGCTCGCCCAGCACCAGCTCGCGACTCTCAGCGGTCGCCTCGACCTGCATCTTCCCAGCGCACCGGGCGCGAATGCGCTGATCGTCCCGCTGCCGCAGCTGCCGGCCGAGGGCGTGCCCTCGTCGCTGCTCGATCGCCGCCCCGACGTGCGCCAGGCGGAGCAGGCGTTGATCTCCTCCAACGCGCAGATCGGCATCGCGAAGGCGGCGTACTTCCCGACGGTCACGCTGATCGGCAGCGATGGCGGCGAGAGCGCCGCACTCGCGAGCGTGCTCGGCAGCGCCGCGCGCATCTGGTCGCTCGGCCTCGGCGCCACCGTGCCGCTGCTCGACTTCGGCCGCACCGCCGCGCGTGTCGATGCCGCCGAGGCGCGCCGCGACCAGGCGCTCGCGAACTACCAGAAGACCGCCGAGACCGCGTATCGCGAAGTGGCCGACGCATTGACCGGCGTGCGCCAGGCGATGGCCGTGCAGCAGGACCTCGAGGACCGCGCGGTGGCCGCGCGCAACACGCTGCAGCTCGTCAGCTCGCGCTATCGCTCGGGCTACTCCGCGTATCTCGAAGTGCTCGACGCGCAGCGCACCTCCAACGACGCGGAGCTCTCCCTCGCGCGCAACCGCCTCACGCTCCTCAACGCGAGCGTCGACCTGATGAAGGCGCTGGGCGGCGGCTGGCGATAACCGAGTTATCCAAGCAAGAACCCCCGGAAACGCAGATGAACGCAGATGAGGCGCAGATGAGCCGGGATGAATTGTCCAGCTTAGATCCTTTGGAGCCTGAGGAGTCTTATCCTGCATTCTTGCAAATGATTTCGTAATCATCTGCGTTCATCCGCGTGCTTTTACCGGCGTTCATCCGCGTCCCCAGGATTTTCAGCCAGCATCCGTCCCCGCCGTCCCCTCAAGCGAGAATTACCCTCTCACGCTCCGCGGTGAGCCCCGCTCTCCACACGTAGCCCGAGGGGCGCGTTCGCGCCCAGGCGAGCGTAGCGGCGATGGTCGCGGCGAGCGGACGCAACGCGAGCCCCTGGGCGATCGCCCGCTCGATCGGCACATTCATGAATCCCCGTGCATGCGGATCCGCGTCCGGCAGCCATAGCGGCATGTCCTTCCACGGCGCCACCTCCTTCGCGGCGAGGGTGTCGTCGTCGAGCCATTCGAATGCGGCATCGCTTCCCGACACTTCGCGGCACGCTTCGAGCAGAGCCTGCATCGCGATCGGACGCGACGGCCCGGTCGCATTGAAAGTCCCGCCCGTGTTGCTCGCGAGCGCGCGCACCATCCATTCGGCGAGGTCGCGCACGTCGATGAACTGCACCGTCCGCGCAGGGCGCCCGGGGGCGAGCACGCGCCCGCCGCGCGCCACGCGCACCGGCCAGTAGGTGAAGCGATCGGTCGGATCGTGGGGGCCGACGATGAGCCCGGCCCGCACGATGAGCGCGCGGTCATCGAACACCGATTGCGCCACCGCCTCGCACATTCCCTTGAGGGCGCCGTAGTTCTGCGCCATCACCACCGCATCGGGAACCGGATCGAGCGCGGGCTGCACCCGATCGTCCTCGCCGTAGCCCTGCTCGCCGTAGGCCGAGATCGAGGAGACGAAGAGATAGCGGCGTGTCGATGAGCGCAACGCGTCGGCCGAGAGTTGCACCACCTGCGGGAGGAAGCCGGACGTATCGATCACCGCATCCCAATGGCGCCCCGCGAGCACGGCGCGAAGCGCGCCTGCGTCGGTGCGATCGGCATTGAGCGTCTCGACGCGCGCATCCGCCGCCGAGCTCTTGCCGCGGTTCAGGTGCGTGACCGAATGCCCCGCGGCGATCGCGGCATCGGTGAGCGCGCGGCCGAGGAACACGGTGCCCCCGAGGACCAGGATTTTCATCGCCGCATGCTAGCAGGACGGTCGCGGGCGGTGGCGCCCTATAGAATTCGTCCATGGAACCGCAACCCGAACGCTGGGACATCTTCTGCCGGGTCGTCGACAATCTCGGCGACGTCGGCGTCTCGTGGCGCCTCGCGCGCCAGATCGCGCGCGAGCATGGCAAGCGCGTACGCCTGTGGCTGGACGATCTCACGGTGCTGGCGAAGCTGCGCGCGGAGATCGATGCGGCCTACGACATCCAGACGCTCGAAGGCGTCGAGGTCCAGCGGCTGCGCGAGCCCTTCGAGATCGAGGCCGGGGATATCGCCGACGTGGTGGTCGAGACGTTCGGCTGCGATCCACCCGAAGCGTATGTGCATCGGATGGCGCTGCGCGAGCCGAAGCCGCGCTGGATCAACCTCGAGTACCTGAGCGCGGAGCAGTGGGTGGAGGGGAGCCACGCGCTGCCGTCGCCCGATCCGCGCCTGCCGCTCGTGAAGCACTACTTCTTCCCCGGGTTTACCGCGCGCACCGGGGGGCTGCTGCGTGAAGGCGACCTGCTGGCGCGCCGCGACGCGTTCCAGCACGACGAGGGCGCGCAGGCCGCGTTCTGGAAGTTGCTGGTGGGCCGGGCGCCGCCGCAGGGGGCGCTCAAGGTGAGCCTCTTCGGCTATTCGGGCGCGCCGTTCGACGGGCTCGTGCTGAGCTCGCTGCAGTATCCGGGCCCCGTGTGGCTGGTGGCGCCCGAAGGCGTGGCGGCAACCGCGCTGAGAAACCGCGAGGCTTCCGCGCAGGCCAACATCCGCCTCAACGCCCACGACGGCGGCGCGCGGCGCGAGCTGATCGTGCATACCGTGCCGTTCCTTCCGCAGGACCGCTACGACCAGCTCCTCTGGGCGTGCGACGTGAATTTCGTGCGCGGCGAGGATTCGTTCGTGCGCGCGCAGTGGGCCGGGCGGCCGTTCGTGTGGCAGGTCTATCCGACCGACGACGGAGCGCACTGGATCAAGATGGCCGCGTTCCTGGCGCGCTACACCGAGCCCCTCGAGCGCACCCAGGCGGGTGCCGTGACCGCGCTCTGGGAGGCGTGGAACCGGCGCGACGAGGGCGGGGAGGGCGCGAAGGTGACCCCGGGCATGGCGGAGGCGTGGCCCGCCTTCATGGCGCGGCGGACGGGGTTCGAGAGCCATGCGCGGGATTGGGCGCGGGGGCTCGCGGCACGGCGGGATCTCGCCGGTGAGCTGGTCGATTTTGCCGATAACGTGCTAAAATAATGGGCTTTTCCGCGGTGAATGGCAGCGGGAACGGCGTTGGAGCGGACGGTAAACCGCCGCTCAACGCCAGCGGACATGAAACGCGTCGAGAAGGAAACATCCGTTCGACGCAAGTGCAGCACCAAAACATCGATACGGACGAATTTATGAAAATCGCTCAGGAATTGCGCAGCGGCAACGTGATCATGGTGGGCAAGGACCCGATGGTCGTGTTGAAGGCGGAGTACAACAAGGGCGGCCGCAACTCGGCCACCATGAAGATGAAGATGAAGAATCTCCTGAACGGCTCCAACATGGAGACCGTGTACAAGGCCGACGAGAAGTTCGAGCTGCTGATGCTCGAGAAGAAAGAAGTGTCGTACTCGTATTTCGCCGATCCGATGTACGTGTTCATGGACGGCGAGTACAACCAGTACGACATCGAGAAGGACAGCATCGGGGATGCGATCAACTACCTCGAGGACGGCATGACCGGCGAAGCCGTGTTCTACAACGGCAAGGCGATCTCGTTCGAGCTGCCCACCACCGTCGTGCGCGA
>JANPHA010000321.1:0-1783 GCA_031424255.1 Burkholderiales bacterium
TCACCCAGGAGCTCGATCGCCCGGGTCCGCGCCTGCGCGGCGTTCATCGGCAGGTGGGTCTGGATGGTCTCGACCAGCTGGTAGCCGATCGTGTAGAGCGGATTCAGCGACGTGAGCGGATCCTGGAAGATCGCGCCGATCTGCCGCCCGCGGATCTTGCGCATCTGGTCGGGTGGCAGGTTGTCGATGCGCTGGCCGCAGAGCAGGATCTCGCCGCCCGCGATGCGCCCGGGCGGCTCGAGCAGCCCGATGATCGCCGCCCCGGTGATCGACTTGCCCGCGCCCGATTCGCCCACCACGCCGAGCACTTCCCCCGGGGCGATGTCGAAGCTCACGTCGTCGATGGCGACGAGCGTTCCGCGCCGCGAGTTGAACTCGACGCGCAGATTGCGGACCTCGAGGAGTTTTTCCGTCATCGGGCCGCGAATTTCTCCCGGCATTCGCCGATCGGCTCGACGCTGCGCACGAACGGTGTCCATTCCTGCGTCACGCGCGTCTCGAGGCGCGCATCGATGTAGTAGCGCATGCACGGCTCGGTGGTGATAGTGAAATCCGCCTGGGTTGCGAGGTGGAAGCCCTTGCGCGGCGGCACGTCCACCGTGACCTTGTGCGTTCCGGGAGGCACGACCGCATAGCGGTGATCGAGCGTGGTCTCGCCGTCGACGCGGTTGATGATGACCGGGATCACGTTCGGGTCCGCCGAGCGCAGGGTATCCACGCGGATCTCGGCGTAGGGTTGTCGGTACGGGCTCGAGGCACACGCGGTTGCGACAGTGGCGACGAGCGATGCGAGCAGGATGCGGTTCATTCCAGGTCTCCTCGGGCGCCGCTAGCGCAGCCTCGGGTTGAGAGCGTCGCGCAGCCAGTCGCCCAGCACGTTGATGGCGAGCACCAGCATGATCAGCATGGCGCCCGGAAATACGGTGATCCACCATTCGCCGGAGAAGAGAAAGTCGTTGCCGATCCGGATGAGCGTGCCGAGCGACGGTTGCGTCGGTGGCACGCCCACTCCCAGGAACGAGAGCGTGGCTTCCGTGATGATCGCTTCCCCGATGTGCAGCGTCACGAGCACGAGCACGGGCCCGAGCGCGTTCGGCAGCACATGGGTGAACATGATGGCGACGGGATGTCTTCCGATCACCCGCGCCGCCTGCACGTATTCCTTGTTCCGTTCGACCAGCGTCGAGCCGCGCACCGTGCGCGCGTAGCGCACCCACCCCGAAGCGGCGATGGCGAGCACCAATACGTAGAGCGCCAATTGGTCGTGCAGTTCCTTCGGCAGGGCGACCCGCGCGAGACCGTCCACCAGCAACGCGATCAGAATCGCGGGAAACGACAACTGGATGTCGGCCACGCGCATGATGAACGCGTCCAGCTTCCCGCCGATATAGCCGCTCACCAGGCCGAGCGTCACGCCGATCGTCATCGCCAGCAGCGTGGCGAGCAGGCCGACGAGCAACGACATGCGCGAGCCGAAGATGATGGTCGAGAGGACGTCGCGGCCCTGGTCGTCGGTGCCGAGCGGATAGGTCGGGTTGCCCTTCGCGGTCCACGCCGGCGGCGTGAACGCATCGAGCAGGTTCAGCGTCTTCAGGTCGAACGGGTTGTGCGGCGCGACCCACGGGGCGAACACCGCGGCCAGGATCAGCACCAGCGCGATCACCGCGGCGAGGATCACCCCAGGTCTACGCTTAAAACTGTAAAAAACATCTCCATCCAGGAAACGCCTGAAAGGGTTTCTCCCTCCCCCTTGGGGGAGGGCCGGGGAGGGGGTCGCTGGAAT
>JANPHA010000322.1:0-3870 GCA_031424255.1 Burkholderiales bacterium
AGGAAGCGATGACCTTCCTCACCTGGTGCGTCTTCAGCAGCAGCCCCATGCCGAAGTCGTCGACGCCGGCGTTGTTGCCCGCGATGGTGAGCCCCTTCACGCCGCTTTCCACCAGCGCGCCGATGAGGTTCTCGGGAATGCTGCACAAGCCGAAGCCGCCGGCGGCGATGGTCATGTCGTCCTGCAGCAAGCCGGCCAGCGCCGACTTTGCGTCCGCATAAACTTTGCTCATTGGAGTTCCTGCCCGAAAGTCGCGAGAGTCTAGCCCAATTCTAGTCCAGCGCGCCGCCCGGAACCTTCAGGTCGACGCGCCGTTCGGCCGCCGCGCGGATCGCCGCCTCCACGCCGCGGACCATGGTGGCGATCGCCATCCCCGCGACCCCGGGTTTGTCGAGCACCTGCTCCTCGGCGTAGGGGACGTGGATGAAGCCGGCGCGTATGCTGCCGCCGCTCGCGGCGATGTAATGCAGCACGCCGTACATCAGGTGGTTGCACACGTAGGTGCCCGCGGTGTTGGAGACCTCGGCGGGCACGCCCGCGGCACGCATCCCCGCGACCATCGCCTTGATCGGCAGCGTGGCGAAGTAGGCCGGCGGGCCGTCGGCGGCGATCGCCTCGTCGATCGGCGCGGCGCCCGCGTTGTCGCTCGCGCGCGCGTCGTCGACGTTGAGCGCCGCGCGTTCGACCGAAAGATGCGCGCGCCCGCCCGCCTGGCCGAGGCACACCACGAGGCTCGGGCGATGCCGCTCGATCGCCTTCGCCACCATCTCGATCGAGCGGCCGAATTCGCACGGCACCTTCAAGGTCTCGACGCGCAGGCCGGCGATCGACTTCGGCAGCTGCGTGCAGACCTGCCACGACGGGTTGAGCGGCTCGCCGCCGAAGGGATCGAAGCCGGTGACCAGCACGACCTTGGCGGTTTTCTGGCGCTGAGTGGGCATTGGAAGGAATGGACTACCGGGCCGTCCAGCCCCCGTCGATCGAGAGCGAAGCGCCGTTGATCTGCGCCGCGGCCTCGCTGCACAGGTAGAGCGCCATGGCCGCGATCTGTTCGACGGTGACGAACTCCTTGGTGGGCTGCGGGGCGAGGATGTAGTCCCTGGTGGCGCGCTCGACCGAGATGTTGTGCTGGCGCGCGAGGTCGTCGATCTGCTTCTGCACCAGCGGGGTGAGCACGAAGCCGGGGCAGATCGCGTTCGCGCGCACGCCCGTTTCGGCCACTTCGAGCGCCGTGGCCTTGGTGAAGCCCACGATGCCGTGCTTTGCCGCCACGTAGGCGCTCTTGTTGGGCGAAGCCACCAGGCCGTGGGCCGAGGCGATGTTGATGACGCGGCCCCAGCGGCGTTTCTTCATCCCCGGCAGCGCCGCCTTGGTGGCGTAGAACGCCGACGAGAGGTTGATGGCGATCACCGCCTCCCAGCGATCGTCGGGGAAATCCTCGATGGGAGATACGTGCTGGATGCCCGCGTTGTTGACGAGGATGTCGACGGCGCCGAATTCACGCTCGGCCTTACCCACCATGTCCGCGACCTGCGGCGGCTTCGACATGTCGGCCGCGTGATAGCGGGCCTTGCCGCGATGCTCCTTCTCGAGGCCCGCGCGCAGCGACTCGATCTCGCCCGCGTCGCCGAAGCCGTTCAACATCACGTTCGCCCCCTCGGAGGCGAGGAGCGTCGCGATTGCGCGCCCGATGCCGCTGGTGGATCCCGTGACGACCGCCGATTTTCCCGCGAGCTGCTTGGTCATGGCCGATTCCCGTATCTGATGCGAATCCAAAGGAGCGCCGCGGGTGCCACGAGCGACGCGGCGGCGAACAAGACGATGGCGACGAAAGGGCCGAGCTCGCCGAGGCGGGCGTGCAGCCCGTCGGCGCCGCGCAGGCCGATCAGGACCAGCACCGGCAGGCCGATCGCCGCGGCCGAGCCCGCGAGGCCCGCCCAGAGGCGCTGGCCGCGCGGATAGAAGTGGCGCGCGATCACGACGCAGGCCACGGCCATCAGCACCGGGACCGCCCAACCGACGAGGAGCGCGAGCGTGATCGCCACCGCCGCACCTAGGCCCCGTTGCGCAGCATGATGACGTGCATGATGCCGTCCTCGTCATAGGGCTCCGAGACGGTCGTGAAGCCGAACTCGCCGTAGAAGCGCTCGAGGTAGCGCTGCGCGCCGATGCGGATCGCGCGGCCCGGCCAGAGGGCCTCGCAGCGCCGCAGCGCCTCGGCCATCAGCTCGCGTCCGGCGCCGCTGCCGCGCGCGGGTTCGGTCGTGAGCACGCGGCCGATGGAAGGCTCGTTGTACTTGAGGCCGGGAGGGACGAGGCGGCAGTAGGCGTGCAGCGGCTCCCTCTCCCTTGGGAGAGGGCCGGGGAGAGGGTCCGGCCTTCCCAGCAGGTGCCAGCATTCCGGGTCGGCGCCGTCCAAGTCCTGGAACGGGCATTTCTGCTCGAGCACGAAGACGCCCACGCGCGCCTGGTAGAGGTCGTGGACCTCGCGCACGGTGAGCTCATCGAAGGGGGCGAATCGCCAGTGGAGCATAAGCGCGAAGGATAAGCGAAATCGCTAGCGCCGCCCGGCGATGAAGAGAACGGCGGGCAGGATCCAGGGGAAGAGGGCGAGAAAGCCGATGGCCGCCATTCCGACGGCCTGCGGCAGGTTGAGATTGAGCGCGACCTGCGAGCGGACCATGAGGAAAAAGAGGAATTCCCATGCAACGAAATCGGCCACCGCCCACGCGAGCCCGATGCCTGCGCGCTTCCACATCGAACCGCTGCCGACCAGCATCGGCACGAAGATGCACGCCAGCATTCCGGCGACCGCGATGAGCAGGAGCACCGGCACCCACGGAGGCACCGCGCCGCCGTGGGCGAAAGCCGCCGGACTGGCCAAGGTGCCGCAAGCCGCCACAAGCGCCGCGCGTCCCCGCACCCGTCAGCCTCGCTTCAGGCCGTCTGGGTCGCTCCCGCCACCTTCGAGAGATGGAGCCATGTCTCGACTACCGTGTCCGGATTGAGGGACATCGATTCTATGCCCTCGTGCATCAGCCACTCGGCGAGGTCGGGATAGTCGCTCGGGCCCTGCCCGCAGATGCCGACGTACTTGTTCGCCTTGCGGCACGCCTGGATCGCGAGGTGCAGCATGCGTTTCACCGCCGCGTCGCGCTCATCGAAGGCTTCCATGACCAGGCCCGAATCGCGGTCGAGCGCGAGTGTCAGCTGGGTCATGTCGTTGGAGCCGATCGAGAAGCCGTCGAAGTGCTTGAGGAACTCGTCGGCGAGGATCGCGTTCGAGGGGATCTCGCACATCATCACGATGCGCAGCCCGTTCTTGCCGCGCTGCAGGCCGTAGTCCTTCATGATCGCCAGGACCTTCTCGCCCTCGGAGACGGTGCGCACGAAGGGGATCATGAGCTCGACGTTGGTCAGGCCCATGGTGTCGCGCACCTTGACCATCGCCTCGCACTCGAGGCGGAAGCACTCGCGGAACGAGGCGGCGATGTAGCGCGAGGCGCCGCGGAAACCCAGCATCGGGTTTTCCTCGGTCGGCTCGTACTTGGTGCCGCCGATGAGGTTGCGGTACTCGTTGGACTTGAAGTCCGACATCCGCACGATGACCTTCTTCGGCCAGAACGCCGCCGCGATGGTGGAGACCCCCTCGGCGATCTTGTCCACGTAGAAGCGCACCGGGCTCGCGTAGCCGCGCGACTGCTTGGCGACCTGGGCGCGCAGCTCGCCCGCGAGCGAGTCGTTCTCGAGGCACGCCTTGGGGTGGATGCCGATGGTGTTGGAGATGATGAATTCCAGGCGCGCGAGGCCCACGCCGTCGTTGGGCAGCTGGCAGAAATCGAACGCGAGCTGCGGGTTGCCGACGTTCAT
>JANPHA010000323.1:0-2253 GCA_031424255.1 Burkholderiales bacterium
GCCGAGCGTGTCCTTGTTGCCCGGCTCATCGGCGACGCTCAGCATCCCCGCGGGCTTGTCCACGACGACCACGTCGCGATCGAAAAACACGATCGCGCTGTCCGGAAGCGGCCCGACACGAACCTTGGGGGCGTGCTCGTCCACGACGACCACCGCATCCGCGGGAACACGCGACGCCGGGTCGAGGCAGCGCTCGCCATTGACCGTGACGCGCCCATCGGCGCAGAGTTTCCTCGCGCGCGACCACGCGGCACCGGTCTGCTCGCGCACGACCGCCGCAACGGTGGGATAGGACGATTTCATATCGATCGCATGTTACCCACATCGATCGAACCGGAGAACTGCCATGCCTGTATCGACTTCATTGCCGAAATCCATCACCGATTACTTCTCCGCGGTGGACCGTCGCGAAATCGCCATGGCCCCGCTGCCATCCGCGGCTGGTTCGAGGTGACGACGAAGAAGTACAACCCTACGTTCGTGTAGCGGGCACGTTCCCGGGCAGCCCCGTCGAACTGCGCTATGCCTTCACGCTCGCAGGCGGCGGCAAGATCTCGCGGCTCGAAATCACGGCATGAGATCCCGAGGAGGTTTCGCGGCTCGCCGCTGATCGCGCAACCGGCCCTCGATGTAGAGCTGCCTGCACTGACCGCTCGCCTCCCGGAAGGCGGAAGCCATCCTGAATAGCAGGTCCTTCACCCGCGGATCGCCGCCGTAGGTCAGCTCGGCCCGGGCGAGGTCGACCGCGCAGCTCATGATCTCTTCGCGCGTGGCGGGAAATCTCGACTGGCACGACGCGGGAAGCTTCGACCATTCGTCCGGCTCCAGCGTCACCATGCATTCCTGGACGAGCGCTGCGACTTGAGCCTCGCTCGCGGCGAATTTCATCTGGGGCTTCCAACCGGTCGAGATCTGCATTTGGGAGTAATCAAGGAAACAGAATTCAACAGTAGGCCTTCCAGACGGGAATAGATGTAGGGAAAGCGCTATAGCGAGCGCAGAGAATTCGCGCAACGCTCGTCAGGGGTAGTCCATGTGGACCACAATGAGCGCCAATGGATCCTGCCCTCGAGTCGCTGCTCCGCGAAGCCCAGCAATCGCATCGCGCCGGAAATCTCGCCGCTGCCGCGCAGGGCTATGCCGCGCTGCTCGAGCATGTCCCGAACAACCCCGACATCCATCACCTGCTCGGCGTGGTTGCGTACCAGCTCGGCAACAGCGCCAAGGCCGTCGAGCACTATCGGCGGGCGATCGCGCTTCGCCCCGCTTTCGCGCCCGCCCACAACAACCTCGCGCTTGCGTTGAAATCGACCGGCGATCTGGAAGCCGCGGCGAATTCCTTCGCGCAAGCGCTCGCGCTGAATCCGCTCTACGCCGAAGCCGCCTACAACCTCGCGCTGCTCCTGGAATCCCGCGCAGATGCGGCGCAGGCAGAACGCGCCTACCGCCAGGCGCTCGGCGCGCGCGCCGACTGGCCCGAGGCGCTCGGCAATCTCGGCAACCTGCTGCGCCGCGCGCACCGGCTTGCCGAGGCCGAGCCGATGTTGGAGCGTGTCGCGGCCCTCCGGCCGGGTGATGCGGACGCGCTGGGAAACCTCGCGTTGCTTCGCGTCGAGCAGGGACGCTTCGGCGACGCACGCGCGCTCGCGGAGCGCGCCGCCGCGATCGCACCGGAAACCGCCGAGTGGTGGAGCGCGGCCGGAAGCGCGGCGTGCCTGATGCTCGACGCCGACGCCGCCATCGCGCATCTGCTGCGCGCCGTCGCGCTGGCGCCACACGACGCAGGCACCTGGTTCGAGCTGGGACTCGCATCGCAGGCCGCGGCCGACGATGGGCGGGCCGCGCAAGCGCTCGAACGCGCGCGCGCACTGGCCCCGCACTGGGAAAGGCTTCGCTGGGCGCAGGCCCTGCTCCTCCCCGCGTTCGTCGAGAGCGATGCGCAGGCGCAGGACGCCCTCGCGCGATTCGATCGTGGCCTCGACGAGCTCGATCGCGCCCTCGACCTTTCCTCCCCCGCGGCGCGCGACTCCGCGCTCGATGCCGCGGCCGCGACGTTGCCGTTCGCGCTGCATTACCTCACCGAGGAAAGCGATGCACGCCAGCGGCGCTTCGCGGACCTGGTCACCCGCGCCGTCCAATTCGGGGGTCAGACTCCGCACTTGCCGGGGCCCCCCCCCCCCCCCCCCCCCCCCGGGGGGGGGGCACCCCACCCCGCGGGGCGGGGGAGGAGACCAAGAAAGCGCCGAGGGGGCG
>JANPHA010000324.1:0-5114 GCA_031424255.1 Burkholderiales bacterium
GCCGATGCCGGCGTGCCGCACGCGCGGGGCGGGGTCGACGCGGCGATGGATGAGCTGCGCACGCCTGTCGGGTGTAAGACCTTTCTTACATCAATTCGCGGAGGTGCCAAGCAAACTGGCCAGTGCGCGACCTGACGAGGAAAGCCCCCGAGATGATTGGCGTACAAGGTGGCGCGCCAATCGGCGCGATGCCATCGCCCCAGCAGATCCATGCGGGTACGGAGGCCCCTCCGTCGAATGTGTCGGGACATCCCCGCGACGCGGATTTTTTACGCCGCCTGAGCGAGGCGCTCGCGGCTCCCGTTGATCCTCGCCACGTCATCAGGGCGGCGTGTCGACTGACAGGCGAGTATCTGGGTGCCAGCCGCTGCTACTTTGCGGAAATCGATAGCGCCGCACAAACTGTGACTGTGCAAGAGGACTGGCATTCAGCCGAGAAGGTCAGCATCGGCGGGACTCACCAAATGTCGGCTTTCCTGCCGCAAGAGCTTTGGGCTGAGATGGGGAGGAACGGGCTCGCCATACGCGATGTGCTCTTGGATGATTCCACATCCCCGAACGTCGCCAGTTTCGAGGCCCTCTCAGTCCAGTCTTTCGCGGCAGCGCCTTTCATTCGAGGAGGACGATGGGTTGCAGCGCTCGCCGCAACGGATAGCCAACCGCGCTCCTGGCGACAGGACGAGCTCGAGCTTCTTGCCGCGGTCGCGGCGCGCGCATGGCCATTGGTGGAACGCGCGCGCGAAGAGCATGAGCGGCGGCGGGCCGAGGAAGCCCTGCGCGTAAGCGAAGAGCGATTGCGTCTGTCCTATCGCGTGGCTGGATTGGGTGCGTGGGAATGGTCAATGGCGACCAACGAGGTGTATTGGTCGCCGGAGTATCGCGAAATCTACGGACTGGATGCCCAAGCCCCGCCATCTTACAAAGAGGGTATTGCAGTAGTTCTGGAAGAGGACAGGCCGGCCGTTCAGGACGCTGTGCTCGAAGCGGTTCGTTCCAACCAGGGTTATCGCACCCGACATAGGATCAACCATCCCCAAAAAGGGCTGCGCTGGATCGAAGCCGTCGGCGGCACGGTTCGAAACGCCGCTGGGGCGCCGATCCGGATGCTTGGCATCGTTCGCGATGTGACGGAGCAGCACAACACCCAAGAAGAATTGCGGCAGAGCGAGCAGCAGTTGCGCGCGTTAGCAGACTCGATTCCCCAGTTGGCTTGGATGGCCGAGCCCGATGGAAACATTTTCTGGTACAACCGCCGCTGGTTCGAGTACACCGGCACCACGCTCGAGCAAATGCAGGGCTGGGGTTGGCAATCGGTCCATGATCCGAAGATCCTTCCGGAAGTCCTCAAGAACTGGAAGCAATGCATTGAAACGGGCCAGCCCTTCGAGATGCTTTTTCCCTTGAAGAGTGCGCGCGGCGAGTTTCGATGGTTCTTGACGCGGGTAAATCCCATGCGCGGGTCCGCTGGGCAGGTCATCCGGTGGTTCGGAACGAATACGGATATTCACCAAGTCAAGCGGCCCGCGAGCCGATAACGGACCCCAGGCGGCTCCAATCCCTCCTCCCGGAGAGGTGGAAGAGATGTGGTTGGACGCCCAGCGGTTTCCCCTTCTTCACGTGCCGTTCCGAACGGCACTCCCCGAAATACTTCCCCCCGATCCGAAACTGGCGTTATTATTGGCCATAGACGCGTTCGGTATCCGAGGGGGCAGTTGACGATATCGGGCGCGCCCTGCAGCCGTTCTCAGGCGAATTTGCAGGCACAAAAACATAATTGATTGTTGATTCCGCGCGGCAGCAACGCAGCAGCTGCGGGTAGAGGTTTTCCCGTGCCTGTCGCGTCGATGTCGCGTCGGGGCAGCGCACGGGGACTACGTTGCTCTACCATAACGTCCAGGTGATGGGCTATTCGCTGCGCGTTGTCGACGCCGGCGCGGTAGTTGCGGCTTCCGCCATCGCAGTCTGGTTCAGCGTCGATCCGGGCCTGCACGCGCGGGAGGATCTGATCCCCGGCATCGCGTTGTTCGCCGGCACCCTCTTCGTTTCCTTCCTCGTCGTCGCGGAGCGTTTGCACGTGTATATCGTGCGCCGCACCGAGGATCTCGGCCGCGAGCTGATATCGCTCGCGGAAGTCGCCTTCTACGCGACCGCGCTGGCGTGCGCGGCCACCCAGATGTTCGGTCCCGAGCTGCCCAGCCAAAGCTATGTCCAGGCGTTGGCGGCCGTGGTGCTGACCCTGGTCGGATTGCGTTTCGCAATGCGCTTCACCGTGCGCCACCTGCGGCGCCGGGGCGACGACTACCGCGTGTGGCTCATCGTCGGCCACAACGATCGCGCCGCGGATCTCGCCGAGACGATCCTCGCCAACCCGCATTTCGGCATCCGCATCGAGGAGATCGTCGATATCGCCAGGCCGGGCGCGGCGAACGAATTGCCGGCGCGTTTCCAGCGCGGCCGGTTGGCGAGCGTGGCCCGCCGGATGCTCCCCGATACGGAAGCGGTGCGCGAGATCGTCGGCACGCACGTGATCGACGAGGTCGTCGTCACCCTTCCGGTGCGCAGCTGCTATGACCAGATTCGCGAATTGCTCGACATCTGCTGCGAGGCCGGAATCTCGGTCAAGTTCGGCCCCGAGGTGTTCGAGAAGCCGGGCTTTTTCACCCAGGTGGCCCACGTGGGCAGCATCCCGATGGTGACGCATTTCAGCGGACCCGCGAACTATCGCCTGCTCATGGCCAAGCGCTTCATCGACCTGGTCGGCGCCGCGGCCGGATTGGTGATCCTGGCCCCGCTGCTCGCCGCGATCGCGGCGATGGTGAAGGTGACGACGCCCGGACCGGTGTTCTTCCTGCAGACGCGGGTCGGGCTGCACGGACGGCATTTCAAGATGGTGAAATTCCGCTCGATGGTGCGCGATGCGCCGCAGCTGCGCGACGAGATCGCCGGCCTGAACGAGCGCGACGGCACGGCATTCAAGATTCGCAACGACGCGCGCATCACGCCCGTCGGCCGCTGGCTGCGCAAGTATCACCTCGACGAGACGCCGCAGTTGTGGAACGTCTTCGTCGGCGACATGAGCCTCGTCGGCCCGCGCCCCCTGCCGGTGAAGGAGGCCTTCGGCGACGAATGGTGGCAGCGCCGTCGCCTCACCATGCCTCCGGGGCTCACCTGCTTCTGGCAGGTGGCCGACGACCAGACAATGCCCTTCAAACAATGGATGGAGCTCGACATGGAATACATCGATCGCTGGTCGCTGTGGCTGGATCTCAAGCTCATCGGCCGCACGCTGGCCACCGTCGCGCGGGGGCGCGGATGGTGAGGAATGCCGCCGCTGCCGCGCTGGTCTGGGCGACGGGCCTGCTGATGTGTGCGTGCGCGATGCAGCGTACCGATGTCGAGGCGGTCGAAATCAAGCCGGAGATCATCCAGTCTTCGGTGCGCTTCCAGAAGGAATACCTGCTGTTCGCGGGGGACCAGATCGAGGTCTCCGTGTGGCGCGTGCCGGAGGCATCGCGCCAGGTCGTGATCCGCTCCGACGGCATGATCTCGCTTCCGATCGTGCAGGACGTCACTGCCGCGGGCCTGTCGCCGCGCGAGCTCGCCGAAAAGCTGAAGACGCTGTTCTCCGCGCGCCTGCTCAATCCCGAGGTCGCCGTGATCCCGATGCAGACCCGCCAGCCGGTGGTCTACGTGCTCGGCGATGTGAAGGCCCCCACGACGGTCCCTTACCGCAATGCGCTGACGGCGATGCAGGCGATCGGCGCGGCCGGTGGCTTCCAGCGCACCGGGTCCGAGAAGGACGTCACCATCATCCGCCTTTCGCAGGATGGCTTCCTGAGGGCGATCCCGATCGACACCGAGGCGGGCGGGCAGCCCGGGCCGTACCTCGCCTATGCCACGACCCGGCTGGAGCCCGACGACGTCGTTTTCGTGCCGGAGAATGGCCGCAGCCAGGTGATGAGGTTCCTCGACGACTTCGTGCTCAAGCCGACGCAATTGCTGGTCAATTACAAGCTGTACAAGCAACTCTGACGAGGGGGAACACCCGCGGGTTCGCATTCAAACAAGAAAGGGGCGCTTACCATGAGTTCGATGAAGGTCGTGATTCTGTGCGGTGGCAAGGGAACGCGGTCATACCCGTTCACGGAGTATTTCCCCAAGGTGATGATGCCGGTGAACGGCACGCCGATCCTGGTGCATCTGATGCGCGCCTACGCGTCGCAGGGATTCACCGATTTCGTGCTCGCGGGCGGACATCGGATCGAGATGCTGCATGACTATTTTTCCGGCCGCTTCACCGATTGGAACGTGCGCATCGTCGATACCGGCTCCGACGCCGACACCGGCGATCGCATCCTGCGCTGCGCCGACCACGTGGGCGATCGCTTCTTCGCGACCTATGGCGACGGGCTGGGCGATCTCGATCTGCACGCCCTGCTGCGGTCGCACGAAAGATCCGACGGTCTCGCGACGCTGACCACGGTGCCCCTGCGCTCCCAATACGGGCTGGTCGTGTTCGACGAAGGCGGCAAGGTCCGGCGCTTCGAGGAGAAGCCGCTGGTGCGCGACTACTGGATCAACGCCGGATTCTTCGTGTTCGAGAAGCGCGCGTTCCGCGACTGGAATGGCCACAACCTCGAGCAGGAGGTGCTTCCCGAATTCGCGCGCCGCGGGCAGCTCCACGTGAACCAGCATCTCGGCTTCTGGAAGTCGATGGACACGAGCAAGGACCAGATGGAGCTCGAGAAGCTTTGCGTCGGGGGCGTTCCGCCGTGGGTGAAGGCGGAGCCGCTGCCGATGCGCGGCCTCGCCGCCGTGCAGGGGGATTGATCATCTCAACCTCCTTCTGGCAGGGCAGGCCGGTCTTCGTGACCGGCGCGACGGGTCTCCTCGGAAGCTGGATCGTTCCCGAGCTCGTGAATCGTGGCGCCTCGGTGGTCGCGCTGGTGCGCGACGGCGCGCCGGGCAGCCGGCTGGTGAGCGACGGCTGGATCGAGCGCATCTCCACCGTTCGCGGCTCGCTCACGGACGAGGGGCTCGTCAGGCGCGCGCTCGCGGAATACGAGATCGACACGGTCTTCCACCTCGGGGCGCAGACGCTGGTCGGGGTCGCG
>JANPHA010000325.1:0-1533 GCA_031424255.1 Burkholderiales bacterium
TACATCCTCAACCACATCCCGCACATCTCCAGGCTGATGGTCGCGACCATCGACGAGGTGCTCGAGCACGCCGGCACGCTCGTGATCGGCAACGGCTCGCCGGAATTCCGCGACATCCCCCGGCGGCTCGCCGAGGGCCAGTCGATCGTGGACCTCGTGCGCATCGCGGACACGCGAAGCGTCGAGGGCGTCTACGACGGCATCTGCTGGTAGCGCGCCATGAATGGCGTCCGGCGCAACGTCCTCATCCTGGTCGAGAACCTCCCGAGCCCCTTCGACCGGCGCGTGTGGCAGGAAGCCAATGCGCTGCGGGACGCGGGCTACGGTGTCTCCATCATCTGCCCGACGGGGCGCGGCTACGAGAGCTACTTCGAGGAGATCGACGGCATCGCGATCTACCGCTACGACCTGCCGGTCGAGGCGAGCGGGGCCCTCGGCTACGCGATCGAATACACGCTGGCGCTCTTCTGGACCTTCCTGCTCACGTGGCGCGTCTTCCTCACCCGCGGCTTCGACGTGATCCATGCGTGCAACCCGCCGGACCTCTTTTTCCTGATCGGCGGCTTCTTCAAGCTGCTCGGCAAGAAGTTCGTCTTCGACCACCACGACATCAACCCCGAGCTCTACGAGGCGAAGTTCGGCCGGCGCGACTTTTTCTGGAAGCTGATGGTCTGGCTCGAGCGCCTCACGTTCAAGACCGCGGACGCCTCGATCGCGACCAACGAGTCGTATCGCCGCATCGCGATCGAGCGCGGCGGAATGGATCCGGACCGGGTGTTCGTCGTGCGCAGCGGGCCGAGCCTGGAGCGCATGCGCATCCAGCCGAGCGACGAATCGCTCAAGCGCGGCCGCAAGCACCTGGTCGGCTACGTGGGCGTGATGGGAAGGCAGGAAGGCATCGACCTGCTGCTGTGCGCGGTGCGCGCGATCGTGGTGAACCATGGCCGCACCGACATCCACTTCGGCCTGGTCGGCGGGGGCAGCTCGCTCGCGGAGATGAAGGCGCTCGCCGAGAAGCTGCGCATCGAGGAGTACGTCACCTTCACCGGGCGCGTTCCCGATGCCGAGATGCTCGCGATGCTGAATACGGCCGACGTCTGCGTGAACCCCGACGTCGCCAACGAGATGAACGACAAGTCCACGATGAACAAGATCATGGAATACATGGCGCTCGGCAAGCCGATCGTCCAGTTCGATCTCACCGAGGGACGCTTCTCGGCGCAACAGGCCTCGGCCTACGCCAAGCGCAACAATCCGGACGATCTGGCCGCGCGCATCGTGGAGCTGCTCGACGATCCCGAGCGGCGCGCGCAGATGGGCGCCTATGGACGCCGGCGCGTCGAGAACGAGCTCGAGTGGCGCTACGAGGTGCCGAAGCTGCGCGCCGCCTACCGCTCGCTGTGGCAGGCCGCCCCGCGAGCCGTCCCGCACGAGGGCGCGGCGGACTAGTCCCTTCGAGGCTCAATCCCCGCAATTCGGGCAATTCGGGCAATTCGGGCAATTCGGGCAATTCGGGCAATTCGGGCAATTCGG
>JANPHA010000326.1:0-5738 GCA_031424255.1 Burkholderiales bacterium
CACCAGCGCCTCGGAGACGAATTTCTTCTCGCCCGCGAGCCCGGTGTAGCGCTCGAGCTGGTCGCGCGCGCTCTTGATGCGCACGTCCTGCAGCTTCATCTCGCGGTCGATCTGGCCGAGCTCGCCGTCGAGGTCCTTCACGCGCCGGCGCAGCTGCTCGATCTGCTGCTCGCCGAGGTCACGCCATTGGCTCTGCTCCTTCTCGAGGATCGCGCGCCGGGTCTGCATCTCGGCCGCCACCGCCTCGCTGGTCGAGGCGCCCGACCCGGTGGTGCGGTCGTAGGAGACCTTGGCCATCGGGTCGCCGGCCTTCACCTCGTCGCCTTCCCGGATCAGCAGCTCGGTGATGCGCCCGGCATCGGATACCGATACGCGCGCGGCCCCGGTGTCCAGCGCCAGGTAGCCTTCGACCCGCTCGCGGCGCGTGTACTGGCCCCAGAGCGCGACGGAAATCAACAGGATCGCGGTGCCGGCCGCGACCAGCGAGAAGACCCAGAAGGGCACCGGACGGGCGATGGTCGCTTCGCCGAGAAACTTCTCTCGCTGGGCGTCGATCGCCTCCTGCCTGAATAGTTGTCGTGACATGGGGTTGCGCACGAATTGTAAAGGTTACGTCGCCCTTCCGGGGAGGCGCGAATATTCGCAACTTAGGGCACAGCCGGACAAGGAATCGAAAGCGCCCGGGCGCGCGCCTCGATAGATTGGGGCCGGGGTTCACTGCCCGTGGCAGGCCCCGCTCACATGAGGAGGGACAATGAGAACCAAGTCATTTCTTGTCCTGGGGGCGCTGGCGTCGGCCGCCGTCCTGGGGATGGGTAGCTGGATCAGCGATACGCAGGCCGACACCCGCAGCAAAGAGAAGGCGCCGCAATACACAGTCGATCCCTTCTGGCCCAAGCCGTTGCCGGATCGGTGGGTCACCGGAGAGGTCGCCGGCACCTGCGTGGACTCGAACGACCACGTCTTCATCGTTACGCGCGGCTTCCAGACGGGAGGCCTGATCTCACCCGAGACGGTGGTGGCCCACGCCTCCCCGCCGGTGATCGAATTCGACAAGGCGGGAAACGTCGTGAGGGCATGGGGCGATACTTCGCTCAACACCGTGCCGCAAGGCACCCTCGGCCCCGGCACGAACAAGGTGCTGCCCAACAGCATCCATGGCTGCTATGTGGATTACCAGGACAACGTCTGGATCGGCGGAAATGCCGACGGCGTGGTGCAGAAGTGGAACCACAGCGGAACGACGATGCTGCTGCAGATCGGCGTGAAGGGCGTATGCGACGCGGTGGGTGGCGTTTGCGGCAGCCCCGGCGACTTGAACAGCAGCACGACGCTGCTCAATGAGCCCGCGGATATCGCGGTCGATCCCCGCAATGGCGATGTCTACATCGCGGACGGATATGGCAATCACCGCGTCGTTGTCTTCGACAGGAACGGGCACTACCTGCGCCAGTGGGGCAGCGCGGGCTCGGGCCCCGGCCAGTTCTCGGTCGGCGGCGGCGGCCATCCGCACTGCGTGGTCCTCGGCAATGACGACCTCGTGTACGCGTGCGACCGGGCGCAGGACCGCATCCAGGTCTTCGACAAGCAGGGCAACCTGAAGCGGATCATTCCCGTGGTGCCTGGCACCGGGGTTCCCGGCCTCGGCACGGCAGGTTCCGCCTGGGACCTCGATTTCTCGCCCGACAACAAGCAGAAGATCATGTACGAGGCGGACGGCGGAAATGAAGTGATGTGGATCTTCGACAAGGCCGCCGGATCGATCATCGGCGGGTTCGGGCGTCCGGGACACATGGCGGGAGACTTCACGTTCCTGCACACCGTCGTCCTCGACTCGAAGGGCAACCTCTACACCGGCGAGACCATCGGTGGCCGGCGCATCCAGAGGTTCGTGAGGAGCGACAACGGTCGGGATGACTGACGTGAAACGCGAGGGCCGGGAGCGACCGCTCCCGGCCGTTTTCCTGCGGCTTGCGGCGCTGCTTTTCGGGTTCGCGCTGCTCGCCGCAGCTCCCGCGCGCTCCCACGAGTTCTCGCTCGAGAGCGTGATGAATGCCTTCGTGCGCGTCGAAGCGCGCGAGGCGCACATCGTGGTGCGGGTGCCGCTGCACCTGCTCAAGACCGTCCGATTGCCGGCTACGTCGGCCGGGATCGACCTCACCCAGGCGGACCCCGCGATCCAGACGGCATTGACCTATCTCGCGCGAGACATCGTCCTGTCGGAGGAGGGCCACGCGCTTTCGCCGGTGCGCTCCACCGGCCGGTTGTCCCTGCCCTCGGACCGCTCCTTCGATACCTACGAGCAGGCCGTCGCGCACGTCGCGCGGCCCATGGACTTGTCGGTCGCGATCTTTCCGGACCAGGGCTATTTCGACGCGCACCTTGTCTACGCGATCGCATCGCCTGCGTCCACGCTCATGCTGCGCACCACGGTCGCGCCCGAGCTCAAGGACTACGTGAAGCTCGCCGTGCGCTATATGCGGCCCGGCGAGGAGGCTCGTGCGATGGTGATCACGAGCCGCTCGGGAGCGGTCTTCCTCAACCCGCCGTGGTACCGCGCCGCCGTGGGATTCATCGCGCTGGGGATCGAACACATCCTGAGCGGGGCCGACCACCTCCTCTTCGTGTTGTGCCTCGTGATCCCGCTGCGCAGCGTGAAGCAGGTCGTCGGCGTGGTGACCGTGTTCACGATCGCGCACTCGTTCACGCTGGCGGGCGCGGTGTTCGGCCTGGCTCCGCGCGGAGCGTGGTTCCCGCCGTTCGTCGAGGCGGCGATCGCCGCTTCCATCGTCTACATGGCCCTCGAGAACATCGTCGGTGCGAATCTCCAGCGCCGCTGGGTGATCACCGGCCTGTTCGGACTGGTGCACGGATTCGGCTTTTCCTACGGGTTGCAGGAGAGTCTCCAGTTTGCCGGGCAGCACCTGTGGGTCTCGCTCTTCTCGTTCAACCTCGGCATCGAGATCGGGCAGGTCGCGGCCGTGGCCCTCATGGTGCCGGCGCTCGCGTTGCTGCGCCGTCGCGTGGCGCACGCTCGCATCGTGCTGATCATCCTGTCGGCGATCGTGGCGCACACAGGGTGGCACTGGATGCTCGATCGCTCCGAGGTGCTGTGGAAGGTCGAATGGCCGCGGATGGATTGGGCCGCCGCCGTAACCTTGTCGAGGTGGGCGATCGGGATACTGATCGTGATGGGGCTGGCGAGCTTGGCCGTGAAGCGTCTTGGCGCGCGGCGGCACGCCGTCGCGCCTGATACCTCGGGTGATAGTCAACGCGGCGAGGCGGTCACCGGCCTGCGGTAACGACTCTTGCCAAGGGCCGGGAATAGGTGATAATGTTATCACCATGCAGGACCTGCCCCTTACCGCCCGCCAGGCCGAGATCCTCGAGATCATCTGCCAGCACATCGCCGAATATCATCGCCCGCCCTCGCAGCCGGAGCTCGCGAAGGCGCTCGGCCTCGCCTCGACCAACGGTGTCTTCAAGCACCTGGCGGCACTCGAGCGCAAAGGCGCCATCGAGCTCTCACCGGGGCTCGCGCGCGGCATCCGCGTGCGCGATGCGGGCGGGCTTCCATTGGTGGGGCGGGTCGCCGCGGGCAGCCCCATCCTCGCCATCGAGAACATGCTCGGCCGCTATCCGGTCGATCCGAACCTCTTCAACCCGCGTGCCGATTACCTGCTGCAGGTGAAGGGCCTGAGCATGAAGGACGAGGGCATCCTCGACGGCGATTGGCTGGTCGTGCACCGCACCCACGAGGCGAAGAGCGGGCAGCTCGTGGTGGCGCGCATCGGCGACGACGTGACGGTGAAGCGCCTGAAGATGCGCGGCCACAGGGCCGAGCTCATTCCCGCGAATGCCGATTTCGAGACGCTGCATCTCGATCTTCACCACGACAAGCTCGATATCGAGGGCATCGCCGTGGGTGTCATCCGCAATCTCTTCGCGCGAGGCCCTGCATGAAAGCCTCGGTCGCGGAGCTCACGCAATTTCCCGGCGTCTGGCGCGGAGGCGAGCTCGAGAATGCCGTTCATCCCACCATGCCCACCGGCCACGCCGCGTTGGATCGCGAGCTGCCCGGCGGAGGGTGGCCCACTGGCACGCTCTCCGAAGTGCTGCACGATGGCGTCGGCATCGGGGAAGTGAGCTTCCTCTCGGGCGCATTGGCAAAGGCGAGTGAGGGCGATCGGATGATCGCGTGGGTGAACCCGCCGCACTTGCCGTATGCGCCCGCGATCGCGCAATCCGGAGTGGCGCCCGAGAGCTGCCTCGTCGTGCGTCCCGCCAATCGCGAAGATGCGCTGTGGGCCGCGGAGCAGGCGCTGCGTTCCGGGGCCTGCGGCGCGGTGCTCTTCTGGTTGAGCGCGGCTGCGAGCGATCGGCCGCGCCGGGGAAGCGACGAATACGCCTGCCTTCGCCGGCTGCAGATGGCGGCCGAGGCAGGGCGCGCGATGGCTGTCTTCTTCCGCGCGAGCGTGGCCGAGAAGCTTTCCACGCCGGCGCACCTGCGTGTCGTGCTCACGCGCGAAGCGGGTGAGCTCAAGCTGCGCATCCCGAAGCGGCGCGGGCCTCCGCTCGCTGCCCCCATTGCGCTCAACGTCGGCCAGCAGAAAAAGCGTCCCGCCTTCGTTCCCGAACGTCCGCGCGCGGCTTTCAGCATCGTTCGCTGAAGGATCACTCCATGCTCTGGGTCGCGCTCGAGCTGCCCTCGTTGCCTCTGCAGATCGCAGAGCGGGCAGGGGCTTCATCGGAACCGCTGCTGATCTCGGAAGGCACCACGCAGCGTCCGACGGTCGCTTGCGCCAACGAGGCGGCGCACGCGGCCGGCATTCGCGCGGGCCAGGCTGTGGCCGCGGCCAAGGCGCTCGCCGGAGAAGTGCGCGTGATCGCGCGCGATCTGTCTTCCGAGCGCGAGACGCTCGAGCGCCTCGCGGCCTGGGCGGGGCAATTCACGCCGATGGTGAGCGTGGACGGGCAGGGCATCGTGCTCGAGGTGGAATCGTGCCTGCGCCTCTTCCAGGGCCACGCGCGCCTCACCGCGGCCATCAAGCGCGGGGTGCACGAGCTCGGCTTCAATTCCACGCTCGGTGTGGCGCCCACACCGCTTGCCGCACGCCTCTTCGCCCGCGCCGAGGCGCAGGGCCTCCGCATTCGCAGCTGTGCCTTGTTGGGAGATCTTCGCGATCGACTCGCCGATCTCCCGCTTTTTCTTCTCGACTGGCCGGAGAAAACCCTGGCCAGGCTCACCGATCTCGGCGTGCTGCGCCTGCGCGACATGCTCGACCTTCCCGCCGAGGGAATCGCGCGCCGCTTCGGCCCCGAGGTCGTGATGGATCTCGATCGCCTGATGGGGCGGCTTGCCGATCCGCGCCTGCCGTATGCCGCGCCGCCACGCTTTCGCTCGCGCCTCGAATTGCCCGCGGAAGCCGAAGGCGTGGAGGCGCTGCTCTTTCCGCTTCGCCGGATGCTGGCCGAGCTCGAGGGCTGCCTGCGCGGCCGCGGCTCGGGCGTGCAACATCTCATGCTGGTGCTCGAGCACGGCAGGCGCGTGCGCACGCGCCTCGATCTCGAGTTCGCCTCCCCCGAGCGCGAGGCGGATTTCATCCTCTCGATCGCGCGCGAGAAGCTCGGGCGCCTGGCGCTCGCGGCACCCACGCTTGCGCTCGAGCTGCGCGCGCAAGCGCTGCTGCCCTACGCTCCGCGCTGCGCCGCCTGGCTTCCCGGCGCGAAGGAAAACG
>JANPHA010000327.1:0-1726 GCA_031424255.1 Burkholderiales bacterium
GGTCGCGCGCGAGCTGCAGGAACGGCAGCAGGCGCGGGCGTTCCGTGGCGACCAGGGCAAGCTCGCGCGCGCGGCCCGCGACCCAGTTGAAGTCGGCCAGGTCCGCACTGCCATCCTCGAAGGTGCGGCGCGTGAGGGAGATGACCAGCGGATCGGGCGCGAGGGCCGCGAGGACGCTTCGCCGCAGCCGGTTCCAATCCACGTAGGCACGGAAGGTCCGCGCGAAGACGCTGCGCATGTACGTCAGCGCAGGGACGGGAAGCGACCGCAGATCGAATCCCAGATCCGTGCAAGCCTTCGTGATGGTGGGACCAAAGGCGAAAGTGAACGCATAGGGACTGATGGGATTGCGCAGGTCGGCAGAGAAGCGCGGCACGCCAAGCGGGGCGCCGCTGCCATGCACCTGCGCGTGGAAATTGGTCCCCGCCTCCGAGACGCTGAGAGTGAGGCTTTGCCACAGCCGGACGGTGCGGCGCCCCTGGCCGCGAAAGGCCTGCGGCTCGCCCGCCATCCGGCCGGCGATGTCCTGCCAGCAACGCTCGATCACGCGCAGCACTTGCGCGTGGGTCGATTCCGATACCGCACCGGGACGCGAGCCGGCCTCGATGCGCGCCGGGTAACGGTGGGGATCGATGCAGGAGGGGAGCGTCGTGACGCTCGGCGGGCTGAGAGTAGGCGAGTCCATATGCTTTCGTCATGGACACGAAGGGTTGATTCGAGGTTCCGGAGCTTAGCGTGGGGGTAGCTCAGGGCGTGAGCCTGGTACGTGATTCCGTCTTCTATTTTAGTTTTAGCGCCCGTCGTACCACGTGGACGCACTCGTCGAACGTCCGCCGATAGTCCAGGACGTCCAGTGATTCGAAATCCTCGCGAAGTTGAACTGAAACGTCTTCGATGCGCGCAAGGATCACTGGGGATCTCTCCTGAAGAACCGGTTGGATCTTGTCGAGCGAGCCTTTGTCGTATGGTGATGGCGGCGCATGAGCACGGTCCCGCCACCGAAGCTCCAATTGGTCAGTGCGGCACCTGCCGCCGCCTCCGCCGACTCGATGAGCACGAGTGCCCGCGCGAAAAGCGCTTCCCAGACCTTCAGTCGGTCAGCCACCGTTCCACCTTTGAGGGCTGGATTTGAAGATCCGCCGCAATATCGCGCAAGTTGGACTCGACGCGCCCCGCCTTGTGGCGCGCCCGAAGACTATCGAGCAGACCCCGAATCAACCCTATCGGCGATTCCTCCAGAAGGCGGCGGATATGGGCGCGATGAGTTCGCGGAAGCTTGCCCGTCAAGAGGATTCGCCGAAGCTGCCTTTCGTCGATGGATTCCCTTGCGCTTACGGATGCGCTCGTCGACGCCATCTTGACGAAGTCGGCGCGTGCCTGCGGGGCCGGCTCGATCGTGAGCGACAAGCCCAGCTTCGCGAGAATGCTCTCCGCCTTCTCGAGCCCGATATCGCGTGCGAGGCCGTTCTCCAGCAAGTTGAGCGTGGTTCGGGAGACGCCAGAAGCCTCGGCAAGCGCCTGCTGGGTCATTCCTCTCTGGCTTCGCGCGATGCGGATCCTGTGGCCGAGATCCTGAATTTTCACGGCTTACTTAAATGTTCAAGATACTAAACATAATAGCGCGCTATGAAGGTGTGTCAAGCACACAACAGCATCTGCGTTGCCGTCACCTCAGGATAGTACTATAGTGTCAGAATAGTTGACCACAGATGACATCCCCATGCAT
>JANPHA010000328.1:0-12683 GCA_031424255.1 Burkholderiales bacterium
TGGAAGTTGCAGTCCTTGGCCTGCACCGTCACCACGTTCGCCTTCGCGAAGGTCTCGAGCGCCGGATTCACGTAGTGCGTGAGCGCCTGGAACAGCGGGAAGTACGTGAGCGCGGCGACCAGGCAGCCCGCGAGGATGATCTTCAGGCGCCCGATCTTGTCGGAGAGCGCGCCGAACACCACGAAGAACGGCGTGCCGAGCAGCAGCGCCAGCGCGATCAGCGTGTACGCCGTCTGTCCGTCGACCTTGAGCGTGATGGTGAGGAAGAAGAGCGCGTAGAACTGCCCCGTGTACCACACCACGCCCTGGCCCGCGGTCGCGCCGAGGAGCGCCAGCAGCACGTACTTGTTGTTCGGATAGCGCAGGAAGCTGTCGGTGAGCGGCGATTTCGAGCCGCGCCCTTCGGCCTTCATGCGCTGGAACACCGGCGACTCGTTCAGCTTGAGGCGGATGTACACGGAGAAAGCGAGCAGGATCACCGAGACCAGGAACGGAATCCTCCAGCCCCACTCGGAGAACGCCTTCGCATCCATCACGCCGGAGAACCGGCAGATGCCGATCACCAGCAGCGACAGGAAGAAGCCGAGCGTCGCCGTGGTCTGGATCCAGCTCGTGTCGTAGCCGCGCTTGCCATGGGGGGCGTGCTCCGCCACGTAGGTTGCCGCACCGCCATATTCGCCGCCCAGAGCGAGGCCCTGCACCAGCCGCAGCGATACCAGCAGGATGGGCGCGAGCCAGCCGATCGCCTCGTACGTGGGCAGCAGGCCGACCGCGAAGGTCGCGCCGCCCATGAACAGGATCGTCATCAGGAACGTGTATTTGCGGCCGACAAGGTCGCCGATGCGCCCGAAGATGATGGCGCCGAAAGGCCGCACCAGAAAACCGGCGGCGTATGCCGCGAACGCGGAGAGTAGCGCGGCGGTCTGGTTACCCTTGGGGAAGAACAACGCGGCGAAAAAAGGCGCGAGCGTCGCGTACAGGTAGAAGTCGTACCACTCGAACACCGTGCCCAGGGAAGAAGCGAATATGACCTTCTTCTCTTCGCCCTCGTCGACGCGAGGTACCGTAGTCGATGCTGTAGCCATTGTTCCCCCTCCTGTTATGCGCAAATTGAAAGCATGCGTTGGAAAATCAGCACCACGTCGCGACTTTTCTTGCGGGAAGCCTTCACCGAGGGCTGCCGGATGCTAACCCGCACCCTCCGGGTCGGACAATAGGGGTAAACCCTAACGTTCGCCAGCCCCATCGCCCGCGCCGGGCTGCGGGCGCACCGAGACGGCCGCCTGCACCAGCTCGGCGAGCGAGTCGACCTCGAGCTTCTCCATGATCCGTGCCCGGTGGGCCTCGACCGTCTTGATGCTGATCGCGAGCTCCTCGGCGATCACGCGGTTCATCTTCCCCGCGACCACCCGGTCGAGCACTTCGCGCTCGCGCTGGGTGAGCGTGGAAAGCCGCCCCGCCACCTGGCGGATGCGCTGGCGTTCACCACGCGCCGAGGCGTCGCGCCGCAGGCATTCCTTGACCAACGCCACGATGCGCTTGTAGTCGAACGGCTTCTCGATGAAGTCGATCGCGCCGCTCTTCACCGCCCTCACCGCCTGGGGCACGTCGGCGCGCCCGGAGAGGAAGATCACCGGCATCTCGATGCCGTGGTCGATCAGGTATTGCTGCAGGTCGAGGCCGCTCATCCCCGGCATGTAGAGATCGAGGACGACGCATCCCGCGGTCCCGGGCACGTAGGCCGCGAGAAAGCTGCGCGCGTTCGAGAACGTCTCCGCGCGGATCGAGTTGCGCTTCATCAGCCATGCGAGCAGCTCGCGGATCGACTCGTCGTCGTCGATCACGTAGACGGTGGGCTCGCTCACGGCGCCATCCCGTCGAGCAGCAGGCGCAGCCGCTCGGCCAGCTCGCGCGTCGAAAACGGCTTTATCACGTAGTCGTCCGCGCCCGCCGCGATGCCGCGCGCCACCTCGTTGGCGCCGCCCTTCGCGGTCAGCATCAGCACCTTCGTGTCCTGCAATCGCGGGTTCGCGCGGATCGCGAAGCAGACTTCGAGGCCGCTTTTCTGCGGCAGCATCAGGTCGAGCAGCACGAGGTGCGGGCGGAACGCCTCGATCGCGCCCAGCGCCTCGTTGCCGTCGCGCGCCGAGCGCGACTCGTGCCCGGCCTGGCGCACCAGGAATTCGAGCGACGCGAGGATGCTCTCCTCGTCCTCGGCGATCACCACGCGCTTGCCCATCTCAGTCCGCCGCCGCGAGGCGCGCGACAGCGCTGAACGCGGGCAGCGTGAACGAGAACTCGCAGCCCTGCCCCGGCTCGCTCTCGACCCACAGCCGGCCGCCGAAATGCCCGATGATCTGGCTGCAGATGGTGAGGCCGAGCCCGGTGCCCGCGGGCTTCTGCGTGAGCGTGTCGCCCACCTGGCGGAATTTCTCGAAGATGATCCTCTGGTGCTCCCTGCCGATGCCGGGGCCGTTGTCGCGCACGTCCACGCGCACCTCGCGCGCCGCGGTCGACAGCCGCACCAGCACGCGCCCCACGCCGGGCTCGCAGAACTTCACCGCGTTGGACAGCAGGTTGAGCATGACCTGCATCAGCCGATCGCGGTCGGCGAGCACCGCGGGCACGGCGGGATCGAGGCGCATCTCGAGCGCGATGCCGCGCGAGCGGAAGAGCGCGCTGGTGGCGTTGGCCGCGTCGGCGACGATCTCGCCCAGGTCGATCTCGGCGCTGTGCCACTCCGCCATCCCCGATTCGAGCTTGGCGAGATCGAGCACCTGGTTGATGAGGCGGGTGAGGCGCTCGGACTCCTTGATGATGAGCCCGAGGAAGCGGTGGCGCTCGGCCGGATCGAGCCCGAGGTTGTCGTGCAGGATCTCGGAGAACGCGCGGATCGAGGTGAGCGGCGTGCGCAGCTCGTGCGTCACGGTCGAGATGAAGTCGTCCTTCAGCCGGTCGAGCTCCTGCAGCCGCTCGTTGGCGGCGCGCAGGCTCGCGGTCGCGGCCTCGAGCTCGCGCTGCTTCTCCTCGAGCTGGTGGCTGTAGGCGATCACCTGCGATGCCTCGTCCACGATCGCCATCACCTCGTCGAGGCGCAGCGGCAGCGGCTCCTCCTGCGCGACGGTGGCCACCATCGTGCGCGCGGACGCCGCGCCGATGGTGCCGGCGAGCTGCAGCTCCGCGAAACGCACCAGCTCCGCATCGCCTTCGAGGTCGGCGGAGCTCTCGCGCCCGCGCGCGAGCGCGTAGGCGGTGAAGAGCTCGGCGGTGCGCTCGGGGCCGAGGAAGCGCGCGAGCAGCATCTGCAGCGCGGCGACCGACTTGGCTCCGCGCCAGGTGCGCGGCAGCTCGCCGCTTTCCGCGAACGCATCGACGAAATGGCGCGCCTGGCTCTGCTCGGTCGCGCTCTGCCGGGTCATGAGCGATACCCCGACGTACGCGCCGATGTTGACGATCATGCTCCAGACCATCGTGTGGGTGGTTGAATCGGTCATCGCGACGCCGAAGAGCTGCGTGGGCCGCAGCCACTCGATGCCCCAGGGGCCGTAGACGAGGAAGTCGACGCTCGCCCAGCCGGACCGCGCGATCGCGGGCATGAGCGAAGTGTAGGCCCACACGAGGAAGCCGCCGGTGAGCGCGGCGAGCGCGCCGGCGCGGGTGGCGCCTTTCCAGTAGAGGCCGCCGAGCATCGCCGGAGCGAACTGCGCGACCGCGGCGAACGAGATGAGCCCGGTGGAGGCGAGCGCGTAGGACTCGCCCGCCATCACGAAGTAGAGATACCCGAGCATCAGGATCGTGATGATCGCGCCGCGCCGGATGTCGAGCAGCAGGTCGGGGAAGTCCTTGCGCTCGCTGAAGTTGTAGCGCGTGAGGCGCAGCAGCACCGGCATCACCAGGTCGTTGCACACCATGGTCGACAGCGCGATCGTCTCCACGATCACCATGCCGGTCGCCGCCGACAGCCCGCCGAGGAAGACGAGCAGCGCCAGCCCCTCGCGCTGGTGCGCCATCGGCAGCGTGAGCACGAAGGTGTCCGCGTCGAAGGCGCCCGACTGGAAGTGCAGCAGCCCGCCGAACGCGATCGGCAGCACGAACAGGTTGATCAGCAGCATGTAGAGCGGGAAGAGCCATACCGCCTTGGCGATGTGCTTCTCGTCGACGTTCTCGATCACCGCCACCTGGAATTGCCGCGGCAGGCAGACGATCGCGAGCATCGACAGCGCCGTGATCGACGCGAAGTTGGCATAGGCGCCGTCGCCCGCGAACGGCGTCATCAGCGCGGCGAGATCGGCGCGCTGGGCGGCGCGCTCGAACAGGTCGCCGAAGCCGTTGTACATCCCGAAGGTCACGTAAGCGCCGACCGCGACGAACGCGACCAGCTTCACCAGCGACTCGAACGCGATCGCCGCCACCATGCCCTCGTGGCGCTCGGCCGCGTCGAGGTGGCGCGTGCCGAACGCGATCGTGAAGAGCCCGAGCATCAGCGCGACGTAGAACGCCGTGTCCTGCAGGAACGGGACCGCGCCCTCCTTCGCCGGCATCACGGTTTGCGGGTACTGCATCAGCAGCGTGAAGCTGCCGGAGATCGCCTTCAGCTGCAGCGAGATATAGGGCAGGATGCCGACCACCGCGATCACCGTGACCAGCCCGCCCAGCAGCGCGCTCTTGCCGTAGCGCGAGGCGATGAAGTCGGCGAGCGAGGTGATGCGGTTCAGCTTCGCGATGCGGATCATCTTGCGCACGACGAACCACCACAGCAGCAGCATCAGGGTGGGGCCGATGTAGATCGGCAGGAAGCCCACGCCGTCGCTCGCCGCGCGCCCGACGCTGCCGTAGAACGTCCACGCGGTCGCGTAGACCGCGAGCGACAGGCTGTAGATGTACGGATTGGCGATGATCGAGCGGCCCGCCGAGGCCCGCCGGTCGGCGTGATAGGCGATTGCGAAGAGCAGCCCGAGGTAGGCGAAAGCCGCGGCGACGACGACCTTTCCGTCGAGCACGCGCGCCTCAGTCCGGCGCGTGCAGCACGATGGCTGCGAGGCCGATCACCAGCGACCAGGCGAAGAACAGGTACGCGTAGAGCGTGGGCACGCCCAGCACCGTTCCGCTCACGTTGAACACCGCGAGCATCGGGTAGTTGAACAGCAGCAGCCCGAGCAGGAACAGGCAAACGAGCCGCGCTGCCCTGCCGCTCGGCGGGGACATGTCTCTACTCCTCCTTCGGACGGCGGCCTCTTGGCGGGCCGCTTCGCGCTACAGGTTCTGCTTCAGCTGCTCCAGGATCTGCGGATTCTCGAGCGTGGAAATGTCCTGGGTGATCTCCTCGCCCCTGGCGATGGAGCGCAGCAGCCGGCGCATGATCTTGCCTGAGCGCGTCTTCGGCAGGTTGTCGCCGAAGCGGATGTCCTTGGGCTTGGCGATCGGGCCGATCTCCTTGGCGACCCAGTCGCGCAGCTCCTTCGCGAGCTTCTTCGCCTCCTCGCCCGTCGGGCGCTCGCCCTTCATCACCACGAAGGCCACGACCGCTTCGCCGGTCAGGTCGTCGGGACGCCCCACGACCGCGGCCTCGGCGACCAGCCGCGCGTTGGCCACCAGGGCCGACTCGATCTCCATCGTGCCCAGGCGGTGCCCGGAGACGTTCAGCACGTCGTCGATGCGCCCGTTGATCGTGATGTTGCCCTTCTCGTCGCGGGTGGCGCCGTCGCCCGCCAGGTAGTACTTGCCGTGGAAGTCCTCGGGGTAATAGCCCTTCTTGAAGCGTTCGGGATTGCCCCAGATGGTGCGGATCATCGAGGGCCACGGCCGCTTGATCACCAGGATCCCGCCCTTGCCGTTCTCGACCGGATGCCCGGTCTCGTCGACGATGTCGACCATGATCCCCGGCAGCGGCGCCTGGCAGGAGCCGGGCTTCAGGCTATGCACGCCCGGCAGCGGCGTGATCATGTGCCCGCCGGTCTCGGTTTGCCACCAGGTGTCGACGATCGGGCAGCGGCCCCCGCCCACCGTGTCGTAATACCAGCGCCACGCTTCCGGATTGATCGGCTCGCCCACGGTCCCGAGGATGCGCAGGCTCTTCAAGTCGTACTTGTTCGGCAGCTCGCCACCCGCCTTGATGAGGGAGCGGATTGCGGTGGGCGCGGTGTAGAACACGGTCACCTTGTGGTCCTGGATCATCTTCCAGAAGCGCCCCGCATCGGGGTAGGTCGGGACCCCTTCGAACATGACTTCGGTGGCACCCACGGCAAGGGGGCCATAGGCGATGTAGGTGTGGCCCGTGACCCAGCCCACGTCCGCGGTGCACCAGAAGATGTCGCTGGGCTTGTAGTCGAACACCCACTTCATCGTGAGCATCGCGTGCAGCAGGTAACCGCCGGTCGAATGCAGCACGCCCTTCGGCGTGCCGGTCGAGCCCGAGGTGTAGAGGATGAAGAGCGGGTGCTCGGCATTCACCCAGGTGGGCTCGCAGTCGGTGGGCTGGTCGCGCACGACGTCGTGCCACCACTTGTCGCGGCCGGCCTTCATCGTGACGTTGCCGCCGGTGCGCTTGTAGATGATCACCGACTTGATCGCGTCGCCGCCTTCCATGCCGAGCGCCTCGTCGATCGCGGGCTTCAAGGCGATTTCCTTGCCGCCGCGATACTGCCCGTCCGCTGTGATGATGGCGGTGGCGCCGGCGTCGACGATGCGCTCCTGCACGCTCTTGGCGGAGAAACCGCCGAACACCACCGTGTGTGTGGCGCCGATGCGCGCGCACGCCTGCATCGCGACGACCGCCTCGACCGCCATGGGCATGTAGATCAGGACGCGATCGCCCTTCTTGATGCCCTCGGCCTTGAGCGCGTTGGCGAACTGGCAGACGCGTTGATGGAGCTCCTTGTAGGTCACCTTCGTGACCTTGCCGTCGTCGGCCTCGAAGACGATGGCCACCTTGTCCGGCTGGGTCTTGAGATGCCGGTCGAGGCAGTTGTAGGACGCGTTCAGCTCGCCGTCGTGGAACCACTGGAAGAACGGCGCGTTGGACTCGTCGAGCGTCTTGGTGAAGGGCTTGGACCAGAGTAGCTCGGCGCGAGCTTGTCTCGCCCAGAAGCCCTCGAAATCCGTTTCCGCCTCGCGGCACATCGCGTCGTAGGCGGTCTTTCCGGAGATGTTGGCCTGCTTCGCGAACGCTTCCGGCGGTGGGAAGGTGCGGTCCTCCAGCCTGACCGGATCGATGGTCGTCATGGCTTCTCTCCTCTGATTGCGTCTGTCTGATTGCGTCTATCTGATTGCGTCGAGTTATAGCATAGCCGTTGACGCGGCCCCCGCGGAAGCAGCGGGCTGGAGAATACCCGCGCGGTCAGTGCACCGCCGCGCTCGCCCGTCCTATCCCCGTGTTGGAACGCACGTACAGCTCGTCCCACATCGAGAGCGCACGCTCGTCGCGATACAGCAGCGAGAACAGGAACACCGCGAGGAAGCCGATCGGGATCGAGATCAGTCCGGGATTCTTCAGCGGATATAGTGGCTTCTCGAGGCCCACCAGGCTCCCGTTGCCGGCGCCCAATCCGCTGATCGTATCCTCGGCCGCCTTCTTCGCCTTTTCCGCCGCGGCGATGTCCTTCCTGATCCTGTCCTGCGCAACCGCATCTGTCGTCGCCGCGAGCTCCTCGCTCAGCTTCGCGATCCGCGGCGTTTGGGCGTCCACGACTTTCTGCTGCGCAGCCTTGACCGCCAGCGGGTAGGTCATGTTGGGCGACACCAGCACCAGTGCGATGGCGGCGAATGTGCCGACGATCAGGCCGGCGACCACGCCCCCGGTATTGCAGCGCTTCCAGTAGAGCGTGAGCAGGATGACGGGCAGGTTGGCCGATGCCGCGACCGCGAACGCGAGCGCCACAAGGTGCGCGACATTCTGGCCCTTGGCGAGGATGCCGATCGCGATAGCCATGGCGCCGACGATCACCGAGCAGATGCGCGCCGCGCGCCGCTCCTCGGCGTCAGTCGTGTTTTCCCCCTTGATGACGCCGACCCAGATGTCATGCGACATGGCCGAAGCCGCGGCGAGAACCAGGCCGGCGACCACCGCCACGATCGTCGCGAACGCCACCGCGGCCACGAACGACAGCATCAGGTTGCCGACAATCGAGTCGGCGCCCCCGCCGAGGTATTGGGCGAGCAATGGCGCGGCCATGTTTCCGCCCTTGTCGATGGCGGTGATCCCGTCGGCGCCGACCTTGATCGCGGCACCGGTGCCGAGGAAAAGCGTGAGCAGGTAGAACCCGCCGATGATCGCCATCGCCCAGATCACCGATTTGCGCGCGGCCTGCGCGGTCGGCACGGTGAAGAAGCGCATCAGGATGTGGGGAAGGCCCGCGGTGCCCAGGACCAGCGCCATGCCGAGCGAGATCTGGTCCCAGGGATCCTTGAACAGCAGGCCCGGCTCGAGGAATCGATGGCCGAGCTCCGTGGGCGACATGTTCTTCGCGGAATCGCCGAGTAGCGTCGCGACGCGCGCCTGCACCTTCGCGTCCCCCACGACCGCATCCAGGTAGCCCGGCAGGCTGAAGCCGTAGGGCATCCACACGAGGAATACCAGGACCAGGGAGGCGATCACCAGCAGGATGGCCTTGATGATCTGGACGTAGGTCGTCGCCACCATCCCACCGAACAGCACGTAGCCGAGCATCAGCACGCCGACGGCGATCACCGAGATCTCGTAATCGATGCCGATCAGCGTCTTCACCAGCACCCCACCGCCCACCATTTGCGCCGTCAGGTAGAACGTCGACACCGTGATGGTGGAAAGGGCCATCACGGTCTTTACCGTCTTGGGATTGTTGCGAAACGCGAGAATGTCGCCCATCGTGTACTTGCCGATGTTGCGGCACGGCTCGGCGATGACCAGGAGCACGGTCACGTAGGCGACCAGCCAGCCGACGGAATACATGAATCCGTCATATCCGTAGAGCGAGATCAGTCCCGCGATGCCGAGGAAGGACGCGGCCGAAAGGTAGTCGCCCGCGATGGCCCAGCCGTTTTGCAGGCCTGAGACGCTGCCGCCCGCGGCATAGAAGTCGGCCACGGTCTTGACCTTCTTCGCCGCCCTGTAAGTGACATACATGGTGAGGGCGATGATCGCGGCGAAAACCCCGAAGGTGAGGAAGCGGTACTTCGGCGAGACCGCAGTCTGGGCGAGCGCGGGGCCCGAGGCCAGCATCAACGCGAAGCACGGCAGGACGTACCTCGTGGCGATCTTCATGTCAGCGCTCCTATGTCGCGCGCGTCCCTGGCGATTTCCTCCGCCAGCGCGTCGAACTGCGCCGCCTTGACCGAGTAGAACCACGCGATGCCCCAGGCCACGAGGAACTGCGACAGGGCGAAGACAAGCCCCACGTTGATCGGCCCCCAGAGCTTGATCTTGTAGACGTCGGTGAACCATGCAGCACCGATCGGCAACAGGAAGTAATAGATCACCGAGAACGCCATCAGCCCCCAGAGGAATGCGGTCTTCCGGGCGTGCAGCCGCTGGAAGCGCGGATCGGCTTCGATTTTCGACCATTGGATGGATTGAGCAACCATGGAGTGGGTCCCTCCCGAGAAAATTTCGCTTCGTGCTTGCGGCGTCAGGCCCCGATGCTCGCGGGGCCCGGGGAGTGGTCGCCCTCTAGCCGCACCTGCAGGCCGCGCGCCTCACGCATCGATTCCCGCAGAATACGCCGCTGCATTTCGGTTAGCGAATCCGGGTCGATGTGGTTGTGAATCGGCCTGAGCTGCCGGCCCAGGGCATCCTGGTGCCTGAGCCGCAACGACTGTATGAGCAGGAACGCCTCGATCCAGCCCTGCACCGTGGCGTGCTGAAAATCGAGCGCGGCGCCGGCGGCGCGCAGTCGCTCGATGGTGCCGGTCTGGGCGGCTGCGGCCTTCAGGGCGTAGACGCGCGCGGCATCGACGAACGGCGTGATGCCATTGACTTTCAAGTCCAGCGTATGCGGATGCTCACCGCCCCCGGTGAGGATGAAATCGCGAAACAATGCGAGCGGCGGCTGGTTCTCCAGCGCGTTGCGGGTCATCTGCGCCAGGAACCGGTCGTTGCCCGCCGCATATCCGCCCAGCCACTCGCGCAGCGCGACGGCCAGGCGCTCGGCGCCGCAGATCGGCCTGAAGTCGAAGAAGATCGTGGCATTGAGCAAGGCGTTCGGATCGCCCACGTCGATCCAGTCCGCGAAACGATGTTGCCACTCGGCGAGGCTCAAGCAGCATTGCGGATTGCTGGCCATGATCCCCCCGCGGCATAGCGCAAACCCCGCCGCCGCCAGCGCCTCGTTGATGCGCCGCGCCGCCGGCAAGAGGCCCGCGCGCACCTCGTCGGCGGGAAGGCCGGGGCTGTAAAAGATGATCCCGTTGTCCTGGTCGGTAGTGAGGGTCTGCTCGAATCGGCCTTCGCTGCCCATCGCGATCCAGCAAAGCTCGATGTGGCCGAAGGCCTCCGGCGCCATCTCGCGCGCCACGAGCTGGCGCGTGAGCGCATCGGTCATCGTGCTCACGAAAACCGTGACCTGCGCCGCGCCGGAGTCCTGTGCGATCATCCCCTGCGCGATGTCGTGGACGGACGTCCCGAAGTTGCGCAGCTCTTCGTCGCTGCGGGCCTCGCGCATCGCGCGGCCCGCCTGGCGCACGTCCGCTCCGAGGCGGCGGGACACGTCGCGATCCGAAACCACGCCGGCGAGCCGTCCATCCTCCACCAGCACGACATGATGGATGCCGCGGACCATCATCGCGAGCGCCGCCTCGTATGCACCCGCCTGCGCCGGCAGCGTCACGACGTCGCCGCTCATGACACTCGCGATCGGCTCATCCCAGCGGTTGCCCGGTAGTGCCACGCGCTCGAGCGCATCGCGCAAGGTGAGAATTCCCGCCGGCACGCGGTCGGGCCCGGCGACGATCATGGCGCCGATGTCCTCCCGCCGCATGGTTTCCAGCGCGGCGCGTACCGGCGTGTCGGGCGGGCAGGACACGGGGCTGCGCAGCGCCAGGCCGGCCAGCGTCTCGCTCCGCGGGTCAATATTTGATGCGCGCATAGTAGGTCCGTTGCGCCGCTTCGCGCGCGTCCTTGAGCGTCGTGATGTTGCGCCCGGCAAGTATCGGCACGAGCTTCAGGAACACTTCACCCGTCAAGAGCGCATCGCCGAGCGCGGTATGCCGCCCCACCACGTGGACCCCGAGGCGCTCGGCGATCGCCTCGAGGCTATGCGCCTCCTGGTTGGGATGCGCCACGGCCGACAGCAGCAGCGTATCCAGCAAAGGCTGCGAGAACCTGATTCCGGTCGCGGCTTCCTTCACCTGCAGGAAACGCATGTCGAACGCGGCGTTGTGCGCCACCAGCACCGTGTCTTCGCAAAACCGCGCGAAGGCCGGCAGCACCTGCTCGATGCGCGGCTGGCCTTCGAGCATCGCGCGCTCGATGCCATGCACGGCGATCGACTCCGGGGATATGGAGCGCTGTGGATCGACCAGCTGGTCGAAAAGCTCGTTCTGCAGCAAACGCCCGTTGACGATCCGCACCGCGCCGATGGCGATGATCTCGTCGCCCGCGGACGGCTCCAGCCCCGTGGTCTCGGTGTCGAACACGGTAAAGGCCAGATCGGTCAGCGCCCGATCGTCCAGCTGCGGATTCTGGCCGGACTGCCGGAACAGGTCGAAATCGTAGAATTCCGGCCTGCCCTCCGTGACCGGCACGGCCGGCGCCGCCGGCGCCGGTGCCGCCGCGGGCTGCGCCGCGGGAAGCAACATGCGGTAGCGCGACGTTCGCGAGGTGCGATCGTACTGGTACCAGCTCTCCCCGCCGTGCCGCTGCGAAAGGTCGCGCAGGCTGAGGCGGCTCTCCTGGCCCGAAGCGCTGAAGGGTTCGGTCTCCCACTCCGAGAGCGTTTCGACCTCGATCTCAGGGCCGGACCAGGTGAGGTCCAGGTGCACCAGGCGCGCGGAGCGTTCGAGGGCCAGGCCGATGGTCGTGACCGCGCAGCGCTCGCTTGCACGGCGGGCTATGTGCGTGAGGCCCTGCAGCAAGGCATAGCTGTCGACGTTGAGCCAGAGCGCGTCTTCCACACGCCCGGACGCAACCGTGATCCCGAGCTGCTGCTCGATGCGCAGCCGCGCAGCCTGCATCAGGTCCGCGGCGAGGACCTCTTCGAGCGGCAGATGAGTGTTCAGGTCGTCGCCGAAATCGGCAACCGCGGCGCCGACACGCTTGCTCAGGGCGTTTGCCTCCTCGCCCACGATCTTCAGGAATTGGCGCTGCTTCGCCGGCTCCATTCCCGGATTCAGGAGCAGGGTCTCCGCCGCGGCGCGAAGGCTCGCGAGCGGCGAACGGCTGCCTTCGGTGAGCGATTGAAGCACCGCATCGCGGCGATGATCGGCCTGCATCTCGCGCGTCACGTCCTCGAGCGTGAGCACGTAACCCGTGATTTCCTTTCCGTGCTCGCCTTCCGCACCGAGCACGGGCGCCATCCTCGCGCGGATGAGTTGGCCCGAATTCGTCGCGGTGACGACGTTCACCACCGGGGCGCTGTCGGCCCGGCGAACCCGAACGCGAAGCGCATCGAGCGCGTGCGCGATGTGATTGCGCTCGATCACCGCGAAAATCGAGCGCCCCAATCCCACCAGGCCGTCCGCCGCCCGGTCCGCGCCCAGGAAGAGCTGCCGCG
>JANPHA010000329.1:0-10734 GCA_031424255.1 Burkholderiales bacterium
CGCGCCGGACCGGCGGATCTTCTCCTTGAGCAGGTCCCAGGACGCCCCTCCGTGGAGATCGCTCATCTCGTCGTAGTGGAGCTCCATCACCTCGAGCGGCAGCAGGTGGAAATCGTAGTAGGACACCGGCACCAGCCGCGATTCCGCAGGGATGGGCTTCCACGAGACGCGCATGCGCCGCGTCACGACGCTCTACGTGCCGATCGTGGCCTTCCTCTTCGTGCTGCTCTTCCCGTTCTACTGGATGGGGATCACGTCGTTCAAGCCCAACGCGGAGCTCCTCAGCCGCGAAGGCAACCCCTTCTGGGTGATCAATCCGACGCTCGCGCACTTCCATCACCTGATCTTCGAGACGCCCTATCCGGAATGGATGTGGAACACGGTCGTCGTCACGGTGGTGGCGACGTTCGCCTCGCTCGTCGCGAGCGTGCTCGCCGCGTACGCGATCGAGCGGCTTCGTTTCAAGGGCGCCAAGCAGACCGGGCTCGCGATCTTCCTCGCCTATCTCGTGCCGCCGTCGATCCTCTTCATCCCGCTCGCCGCGATCGTCTTCAAGCTCGGGCTATTCGACACGCGCTGGGCGCTGATCCTCACCTATCCCACGTTCCTGATTCCGTTCTGCACCTGGCTGCTGATGGGCTACTTCCGCACCATTCCCTACGAGCTCGAGGAGTGCGCGTTGATCGACGGCGCCACGCGCTTGCAGATCCTGGTGAAGATCATCCTTCCCCTTGCCGTGCCCGGGCTCATCTCGGCGGGGATTTTCGCCTTCACGCTTTCGTGGAACGAGTTCATCTACGCGCTCACCTTCGTCTCGTCCTCGGAGGTGAAGACGGTGCCGGTCGGCGTGATCACTGAGCTCGTGGAGGGCGACGTGTACCACTGGGGAGCGCTCATGGCCGGTGCGCTGCTGGGCTCGCTTCCGGTGGCCATCCTGTACTCGTTCTTCGTCGAGTACTACGTCTCCGGCATGACGGGAGCCGTCAAGGAGTAGGGCGTTCCTCCTAAGGGAAAACGGGGTCCGTCCCCGGTTGCGGTTGTAGTGTGGGAAAGATTGGTCCCGGGAGGGGGTGGGGCTTAGAATGCCCCCAGGTCCGCTGATCATCGCGGACGGGAGAGAACAACAATGCATAACTACTACCAGGTGCTGGGCGTCGCGCACGACGCGGCGCCGACGGTCATCAAGATCGCGTACGAGGGCAAGGTCAAGGCGCTCGCCAAGGCGAACCTCGCCGATGCCGAGCGGCGCGCCGAAGAGCGCTTGCTGGAGCAGGCGTACGTGACGCTCTCCAACCCCGCCAAGCGGGATTGGCACGACCGCCAGTTCGCCCGCCAGGTCGAGACCGAGCACAGGGAAGCCGCCCATCCGAGCCGCGCGGGCTGGTACGTGACCGCGGCCGTCGCCCTGGCGCTGATCGCCGGGGTCGCCTATTTCAAGGTGGCGCAATCCAACGAGCGCGAGCGCGTCCGCGTCGAGGAGCAGCGCATCGCGCTCGAGCAGGAGAAGGTGCGCGCGCAGGCGGATCTCGAGCAGGCACGCCTCAAGGAATCGCAGGACCAGTTCCAGTACCGCCAGGACATCGAGGCGCGCCAACGCTCCTCCCGCGACCGTGCGTACATGGATCGCCAGAGCCGCACCTACCAGAACCGCGCGTTCGAGGACGCGGTCCGCGAGCGCGCCCTGAGCACGTTCGACGAGCGCCGCGCCCAATCCAACGAGGATCGCAGCCGCTACCTCGCGGAGCAGGAGCGGCGCAACGCGTGGCGCGAGGTCGAGCGCCAGAACCAGTTCGTGCGCCAGCGCGAGGCCGAAGAAGAGCGCATCCGCGCCGACAAGCACTACCGCGCCCAACGCGAGGCGGAGGCCGCGCGCCTGCGCGACCAGGCCGAGGCATCGCGCACCCCGCGGTCCTATCGATAGGGCGTCTTCAGCGGCTGGTTGGCGAAGTACGCCTTGAGGTTGTCGACCACGAGCTGGCCCATCGCGGTGCGCGTCTGGTGCGTGGCGCTGCCGATGTGCGGCGCCAGCACGACGTTGTCCAGCTTGAGCAATTCCTCCGGCACCTGGGGCTCGTCGGCGAACACGTCGAGGCCCGCGCCGCCGAGCTTGCCGTCGCGAAGTGCCGCGACCAGCGCAGGCTCGTCGGCCACCGAGCCGCGCGAGATGTTGACGAACACGCCCGCGGGGCCGAGCGCCTCGATCACCGCCTTGCTCACCAACCCGCGCGTGGCCTCGCCTCCCGGGCACGCCGCGACCAGGAAATCGGATGCGCGCGCGAGCGCCACCGGATCGGCGAAATACGCCCACGCGACATCGTCCTTCCTGTGGGGGCCCTGGTAGGCGATCTTCAGCCCGAACGCCTCGCCGCGCCTGGCGATCGCGCGCCCGATGCGTCCCATGCCGACGATGCCCATCGTCTTGCCCTGCATCGTATCGGTGAACGGCATCTGCCCCTTCAACCACTGGCCCCCGCGCACGAAGCGGTCCGCCACCGCGATGCGGCGCACTGTCGCGAGCAGCAGCGTGAGCGCCAGGTCGGCGACATCCTCGGTCAGCACATCGGGCGTATTGGTCACCGCGACGCCACGCTTCTTCGCGGTCTCGGTGTCGACGTTATCCACGCCGACGCCGAAATGCGAGATCAGCTTCAGCTTCGGCAGCTTCGCGATCGTCGCCGCGTCGATGCCGGCCTTGCCGCTCGAGGCCACGGCGCTCACACGGTCGGCCAGCGATGCGAGGAACGCGTCGCGATCGGGCGCTTCCCACAGCCGGTGCACGGTAAACGCCTCCTCGAGCGCCTTTTGCGTCGGCGGATACATTGGCCCCATCACCACGATTTCCGGTTTCATTGCGGTCTTCTCCCAGCTACAGGATTGTAGGTCTTTACCGAGGAGCGGCTAGGACAAGTCCTAGGCCATCGCGCGCATATCCCACCTGAACGCCGTTGGGGCGTCCCGGTCCAAAAGGGGAATCTCCCATTTACGGCAAGTCCCCAGCGAGGTGTCTCATGAGCATGATGAAAATTGCATTGGCGGCAGGCGCGGTGGCCGCGGCCCTGGCCGCGACGGCTTCCGCGCAGACCTACGACGGGCGCGGCTACGACGGGCGTGGATACGACCGCTCTGCCCAGCGCGAGCAGCGCATGGACTGGCGGCGCGCCGACACCGAATGCTGGAACCCGCGGGCCGGCCATTTCGAGCAGGTTCGCCCCGAGGAAGAGCAGAACGACCTCGACTTTCGCCGCTGCCGCATGATCGGCGAGCGCGACACGAAGCGGCGCGATTATCGCGAGGAGTGCTGGAACCCGCGCGCCCGCCACTTCGAGGAAGTGCGCCGCGGTGAATCGCAGGACGACCTGGACTTCGGGCGCTGCCGCGCGACTCGATAGGCAGGAAAGCGGCTTCATCCGCTTTTTCCGTCGGGTGGTGCCACGCCCAGCTTCACCGACCATTCGCACATGTCCTTGAGCGCCTCGTCGTCGACAGGAATGCCGGCGACGAGGCGCTTTGCTTCTTCGATCACCTCGGGTTCACCTGGGAAGAGGATCTCTCCCTGCGTTCGCAGGTCGGCGACTACCGCGTCCACCGTCGTTTCGAGCGTCTCGGCGCCGGCGAAGCGTCCCGGGTCGATCGCCATCAGGAAATGCCCGATCTTGCGCGGCGCATCGAGCTCCTCGTACATGCTGTTGATGTGACGCCCGAAGGTCATGCCGTTCATGACGCCGCAGAGCAGGTCGATCATGAAGGCGAGGCCGTAGCCCTTGTAGCCATAGGTCGGGCCGCCAAGAGGAACGGCGGCGCGCGCCACATGCGGATCCGTCGTGGGCTCGCCATGCTCGTCGACCGCGAGCCCGGGATCGAGCGCGCGATTCTCGATGCGCGCGTTGAGCACCTTGTTCCACGCCACCTGCGACGTCGCCATGTCGAGGCACACCGGCTCGCCGCCGGCGCGCGGAAAGGCGATCGAGATCGGATTGGTGCCGAAGTACTTGTCGCGACCGCCATGCGGCACGACCACAGAGCTCGAGTGCGTCATCGCGATGCCGATCAGGTGCTCCTTCGTCGCCATGCGCGTGTAAAGGCCCATCGCGCCGCAGTGCGATGAGTGGCCCACGCCGACCACACCCACGCCCGATTCCCGCGCCATCTCGATCGCGACTTCCATCGCGAGCGTCGCATGCACGATGCCGAGGCCATCCTGCCCGTGCACCTGTGCGGTGACCGGCCCGGTGCGCGTGATCACCGGTGCCGCCGCGGGCGAGATCGAGCCGCGCGTCAGGCGGTTGAGGTAATGCGTGAGCCGCAGCACGCCGTGCGAATCCACGCCCCAGATGCTGGTCCGCACGAGGGAGTTGGCGACCAGCCGCGCCTCCGGCGGAGGCACGCCGACTTTCTGCAGGCACGCAACCGCCCACGCCTCGAGGCGCTGGTGGGGAACGCGGACCATTATTTCGCGCCGTAGGCGACGACGCGCTGGCGCTGCTCGCCGAGCCCCGCGATGCCGAGCGTCATCACGTCGCCGGGCTTCAGGTACTGCGGCGGCTTCATGCCGAGCCCTACGCCCGGAGGGGTGCCGGTGGTGATGATGTCGCCGGGCAGCAGCGTCATGAACTGGCTGATGTAGGAGACCAGGTTCGCGCAGCCGAAGATCATCGTGCGCGTGCTGCCGCGCTGGCGCTTCTCGCCGTTCACGTCGAGCCACATGTCGAGCGTCTGCGGGTTGGTGATCTCATCGGTGGTGACGAGCCACGGGCCCACGGGCCCGAACGTATCGCAGCCCTTGCCGCGATCCCACTGGCTGCCGCGCTCGAGCTGGAAATCGCGCTCCGAGACGTCGTTCACGACGCAATACCCGGCGACGTGCTCGAGCGCCTTCGCTTCGGAAACGTATTGCGCCTTGGTGCCGATGACGATGCCGAGCTCCACCTCCCAGTCGAGCTTGGTCGAGGCTTTCGGCTGGATCACGTCGTCGTTCGGGCCGGTGAGGCACGTGGTCGCCTTCATGAACAGGATCGGCTCCTTCGGGATCGGCATGCCCGACTCGGCGGCGTGGTCGCTGTAGTTGAGCCCCACGGCGACGAACTTGCTGATGCCGGCGTAGGGCACGCCGAGGCGCGGGTTGCCGCGCACGATCGCGAGCGTCTCCGGCTTCACGCGCGCGATGCGTGCCAGGTTGCGCGGGGCGAGCATCGCGTCGTCGATCTGGGTGATCACCTTCGACAGGTCGCGGATGTTGCCGTCCTTGTCGAGCATGCCGGGCTTCTCGCGGCCTGATGGGCCGTAACGCAAGAGTTTCATGGTTGTCTCTCCGTTAGTCTTCGCCGTGAAAGCGGCATCGAGCGGGATCCCGCGGGGCGAAGGTCGGAGTTTACAGACTCTGCAGCGGAGTCGTGCTTCAGCGCGCGCGCCTGTCGACATTGCCCGCGAGGTACGGGGTCGCGCGATGGGCCTCGAACCGCTGCGACGGGAGCGCCGGCTGTGACACGGTTGATTTCGATGATGGACTCTGAACGCTTCCCGGGGAAGGTCCATCGTCGAGCTTGAAGACCGCCATCGCATGCTTGAGTTTTCCCGCCTGCTCCTCGAGCGACTGTGAAGCCGTGGAAATCTGCTGCACCAGCGAGGCATTCTCCTGGACCGTCTGTTCCATTTGCACCACGGCACCGCTCACCTGGCGGATGCCGGAGGCCTGCTCATCGCTGGCTTGGCGAATGGAGTCCATGGCGTGGGACACCTCGTCTATCGCCGAAACGATGTCCAACATGGTTTTCCGGGTGGCTTCCACCATCCTGCCCCCGGCGGCGACCTGTTCCGAGGAGTCCTGGATGAGGCTCTTGATCTCCTTGGCCGCAGTGGCCGAGCGCTGCGCAAGCGCACGCACCTCCGAGGCGACGACCGCGAATCCCCGTCCCTGCTCGCCGGCACGAGCCGCCTCCACGGCGGCGTTCAAGGCAAGAATATTGGTCTGGAACGCGATGCTGTCGATGACACCGACAATCTCCGCCATGCGGCGCGAACCGTCCTGGATCGACTCCATCTTGCCGAGAAACCTCTCGACCATTTCGCTGCCCTCGCCAGACGTGGTCCTGGCGTGCGCAGCCTTCTCGCTGGCGATCCTGGAGTTGGCGGCGTTTCCGGCGACGGCGGTGCTCAACTCCTCCATGCTCGCCGCCGTTTCCTCGAGGACCGTCGCCTGCAGTTCCGTGCGCCGCGAAAGGTTCACGTTACTGGCGGCAAGCCGCGCGGCGGCCGCGTCGATGGTGTCGGTGCCGTTGCGCACGTCGGCCACGATCCGCGCCAGGTTGTCGCTCATGTCCTGAAGCGCCCGCAGCAGGCGCCCGCCCGGGCCGCTCCATTTCTGGCGCGGGCGCGATTTGAGGTCGCCCCCCGCGACATGATCGGTGACTTCGATGGCCGCTTCCACGGGTCGCGTCACGTTGGCATGGAACGCCAGCAGGATTGCCCCGGTTCCCAGCAGAGTCAGGCCGGCGGCCACGAAGATCACGATGTTGGCCACCTGTTCGGCGCTGCCGGCACGAGTTCGCTGCTCCGCGGCTCGCTTCTCCAGCCCTGCGATCATCTTCTCGATGCTCGAGCTGATCCTGCCAAGGGCAATCAGCGCGTCATCGTCGAACGCGGAGTTGCGCCTTTCCTGCATCAGCTTCGCGACTTGCCGTGTGACGCCATCCCAGCGGGAGAGCGATTCGGCGTTCTCGACTTGCGCAAGGCCGGGACGCAGATTCTCGAATCCATGAATCGCGCTCTGCACCAGTTCCAACGACGCGAGCGAGCCCTGCGATACGACGGTCTCGTTGAGGCCGCGCAGGAGGATATGAAGCTGGGTGACGGATGCCTCGTGCCGCAGGGCCGACGCGTTCTCCCTCGAGGCGATATTCGCGAACGTCCAGATCGCCGTCATCGCGCCGAAGGCGAGCAGCAGGTACACCGCCCCCAGGCCGACTGTCTGGCCGCCGCGCAGGGCCTGCAGCGCGGTGCGTTTCCCGTGACGAATACCGGAACCCGCCATAACGAGTCACCCTATTCCAGCGGCAGCCCTTTTGCCGTCCAGCCTGCGGTGCCTTCGCGCATCCATTTGACACTGGTATGCCCCGCGCGCGCGGCGAGCACTGCCGCCTTGTAGGATTTCCAGCCCGTGGGGCCGTCGCTGTAGAAGACGATGGCCGCAGACTTGTCCTTGGGAAGCTTCGCCATGTCGAACTTGTCCTTCGACCCGTCGAAGTTCTCGCCCTTCTCGCTCTTCTGTTCGTACGGCAGGGCGGTGGCGCCCTTGAGATGTCCCTTGCCGTAGTTGATCGGAGCACGCATATCGAAGAAATTCGCCTTCCCCAAAAGGCCGCGGGCCTGGTCCACGGAGATGACCTCGACGCCTTTGGCGCTCTGGGGTGTCGGCGGATCTTCCGCCAGGACGGGGAGCGCGCCGACCGCGACCCCAACGCCCAGTACGAGGCTGAACAAGAATCTTTTCACGTGGAGCTCCCGGGAGAGTGTGAACATCGAATTGTCGTATGTCGGAGGATTCCGACGAGAACCCATTGTAGGGGTTTGGGAGGGCGAAAAATGCGACACGCGCCACTTTGCGCGATCGGTCCGCGTGACAGGCGTAACCGGCGCTCTACAGGCTCATGCCCCCGTCGGCGAATACTGCCTGCCCCGTCATGAACGAAGACTCGTCCGAAACGAGATAGACGAACGTCTCGGCGATTTCCTCCGCCGTCGCGAGGCGCCCCATCGGCTGGCGCGCGATGAAGTCCTTGCGCGCCTGCGCGGGATCGGAGAACGCGCGGATGCGATCGCCGAGCGAGGGCGTATCCACGGTGCCGGGGCACACGCAGTTCACGCGGATTCCCTGGTTCACGTGGTCGATCGCGAGCGCGCGTGTGAAGCCCTGCACCGCGGCCTTGCTGGCGGCATAGGCGAGGCGGTTGGGCGCGGCCTTGCTGCCGCCGAGCACCGAGGCCATGTTGAGGATCACGCCGCCGCCGGCAGCGATCATCTTCGGCAGCATCGCCTTGGTCATCACGAACATGCTGCGCACATTCAGATTGAAGCTGCGATCCCAATCCTCGATCGAGCAGGTGAGGATCGTTCCCTGGTGCACCCAACCCGCGCAGTTGAAGAGGATGTCGACCGGGCCGGTCGCATCGACGAAGGTGCGCACCGCGTCGCCGTCGAGCACATCGAGGCTCGCGGTGCTGACGGCGGGATTATCCCCATAGGGCTCGAGCAGCTGCGGATTCAGGTCTGTTGCGACGACGCGCGCCCCTTCGCGCGCGAAGGCGAGCACGGCGGCGCGTCCCATGCCTTGCCCCGCCGCGGTGACCAGCGCGCGCTTGCCCGCGAGCCGATTTGCCATCGTTGTGCTCCGTGTTAGAGTGGCCCCAATTGGCCTGACCACTTTACCAGATGCCCCTCCAAGCCGTCGACAACCGCCGCCTCTACCGGCAGATCGCCGATCAGATCACGGCGCTGATCGAGAAGGGCGAATATGGCGCGGGCCAGCGCCTGCCGCCGGAGCGCGATCTCGCCAAGCAACTCGGCGTGAGCCGGCCCTCGGTGCGCGAGGCGTTGATCGCGTTGGAAGTGGAAGGGTATGTCGAGGTGCGCGTCGGCAGCGGTGTGTACGTTGTGGGTCGCGGAGCCACGGCGCCGCACGAGCCGTTGCCCGCCGATTCCGGCCCGTTCGAGCTCATCAAGGCGCGCTGGCTGATCGAGGCGGAATGCGCCGCGCTCGCCGCCAAATCCGCCACGAAGGCGCAGATCCGCTCGATGGAAGAGGCGCTCGACCAGATGGACGCGGATCGCACGCGCGGTGTCATGCCGCTCGCTGCCGACCGCCTCTTCCACCTGCGCATCGCGGAGGGAAGCGGCAACAGCGCGCTGGCACTCGTGGTGAAGACCCTGTGGGAGCAACGCACCGGGCCGCTCTTCCTGCGCCTCGAGCACCACTTCGACACTCCCGACCTGTGGGGAGTGGCGATCCGCGAGCACCGCGAGATCGTGCAGGCGATCGCGCGCCACGACGCGACCGGGGCGCGCGCCGCGATGCGCCGCCACATGAACCAGGCCGCAAAACGCTTCAGCACGAGCTGGGACAAGAGGAAGCGCATCCGATAACCGCAGCGAGGAGGATCCATGGCCACAACGCCGCCTGCCGGGGAAGAAGAGCACGTACTCAATGAAGCCGGCGAGTTCGACGTCCACGACGAGCCGATCGACCTGGCGCAGTATGCGCACGTCGAGAACTGGCTCGCGTTCGCGCTTTTCTGGGTCCTCGCGCTCACGATCTTCTACCAGTTCTTCACGCGCTACGCGTTGAACGACTCGGCCTCGTGGACCGAGGAGATCGCGCGCTACCTGCTCATCTGCACGGTGTTCGTCGGCTGCGCGGTCAACGTGCGCAAGAACACCCACATTCAAGTCGATTTCTTCTACCGCTTCATGCCGCGCTGGCTCTCGCGGCCGCTGTCGACGGCGGTGGACCTGGTGCGGATCGCATTCTTCGCCTATTGCGTGTGGCTCACCGTGTCGCTCATGCAGAAGATCGGCTCGCAGCGCATGGCGATCGTCGACTGGCCGATCGGGATCATGTACGCCATCGTGGCACTCGGCTTCACGCTGATGACCTGGCGGGCGGTGGAGATCGCGATCGGCAACTGGAAGCGCGGCTACTCGCTCCTCGAGCGGCCGGAACTTGCGGACGAGATGCACTGATGGGACCGGGTACATTCAAGCTCCTCTTCCTGAGCCTGATGGGCTCGGGGCTGCCGGTGGCGATCGCGATGGCGCTCGCCTCCCTCGTCTACGTGATGGTCACCGGCATCGTGCCCGACTACGTGATCATCCATCGCATGGTGGGCGGGCTCGATTCGTTCCCGCTGCTCGCGGTGCCGTTCTTCATCCTCGCGGGCAACCTGATGAATTCCGCGGGCATCACCAACCGCATCTACAACTTCGCGCTGGCCCTCGTGGGCTGGATGCGCGGAGGGCTGGGGCACGTGAACGTGGTGGGCTCGGTCATCTTCGCCGGCATGTCGGGCACCGCGATCGCCGATGCCGCGGGGCTCGGCACGATCGAGATCAAGGCGATGACCGACCACGGCTACTCGAAGGAATTCTCGGTCGGCGTGACCGCCGCTTCGGCCACACTCGGCCCGATCATCCCGCCGTCGCTGCCGTTCGTGATCTACGCGCTCTTCGCCAACGTCTCGGTCGGGGCGCTCTTCCTCGCCGGCATCCTGCCCGGCGCGGTGATGGCGATCCTGATGATGCTCACGGTCGCCTACTACGCGCACAAGAACAAGTGGGGCGCGGACGTGCCGTTCGACTGGAAGCGCGTGGGCAAGGCGCTCTTCGAGCTCTTCATCGTGCTGGCATGGCCCACGCTCATCTGGGTCGCGGTGGACCAGTGGGATTTCGACGCGCAGTGGACCGTGCTGCTCGCGATCGTGCTGCTCTTCGCCGCCGACTGGAAGTTCCGCTTCGCCGCGGTGCTGCCGATCATGACGCCGGTGCTTCTCATCGGCGGCATGACGACTGGCGTCTTTACCGCGACCGAGGGCGCCATCGCCGCGTGCGTCTGGGCGCTCTTCCTCGGGCTCGTCTGGTATCGCACGATGAGCTGGAAGATGCTGGTGAAGGCGTCGATGGATACGCTCGAGACCACCTCGGCGGTGCTCTTCATCGTCGCCGCCGCCTCGATCTTCGGCTGGATGC
>JANPHA010000330.1:0-7065 GCA_031424255.1 Burkholderiales bacterium
GCCAAGCGCGCGGTGGCGATCGCGCTGCGCAACCGCTGGCGGCGCGCGCAGGTGGCCGACCCGCTGCGCACCGAGATCACGCCCAAGAACATCCTGATGATCGGGCCCACCGGTGTCGGCAAGACCGAAATCGCCCGGCGCCTCGCGCGGCTCGCCAACGCGCCCTTCATCAAGGTCGAGGCGACCAAGTTCACCGAGGTGGGCTACGTCGGGCGCGACGTCGATTCCATCATCCGCGACCTGGTCGAGATCGCCGTGAAGGCGGCGCGCGAGCAGGAGATGCTGAAGGTGCGCCCGCGCGCCGAGGACATCGGCGAGGATCGCGTGCTCGACGCGCTGCTGCCCGGCGTGCCGGCGGCCGAGGGCAACGACGCCAACTCGACGCGGCAGCGCTTCCGCAAGATGCTGCGCGAGGGCAAGCTCGACGACAAGGAAATCGAGATCGACGTCGCGCAATCCGCCGCCAACATGGAGATCCTCGCCCCGCCGGGCATGGAGGAGCTCACGCAGCAGATCCAGGGCATGTTCGCGAACATGGGCGGCGCCCGGCGCAAGCGGCGCACGCTGCGCATCCGCGAGGCGCTGCGCCTCATCACCGACGAAGAGGCGATGAAGCTCGTGAACGAGGAGGAGACGCGCTTCAAGGCGTTGCGCTCGGTCGAGCAGGACGGCATCGTGTTCCTCGACGAGATCGACAAGATCGCGAGCCGCGGCGAGATGCACGGCGCCGATGTCTCGCGCCAGGGCGTGCAGCGCGACCTGCTGCCGCTGGTGGAGGGCACCGCGGTGTCGACCAAGTACGGCATGATCCGCACCGACCACATCCTCTTCATCGCGAGTGGCGCCTTCCACCTCGCCAAGCCGTCGGACCTGATTCCCGAGCTGCAGGGTCGGCTGCCGATCCGCGTCGAGCTCTCCAGCCTTTCGGTCGAGGATTTCGAGCGCATCCTCACCTCCACCGACGCGTGCCTCACCAAGCAGTACCAGGCGCTGCTCGCCACCGAGGGCGTGGAGCTCGTCTACCTCGGCGACGGCGTGCGGCGCCTCGCGCAGATCGCGTATTCGGTCAACGAGCGCACCGAGAACATCGGCGCGCGCCGCCTCTACACGGTGATGGAGAAGCTGCTCGAGGAAGTCTCGTTCGACGCGGGCCGCAACATCCGCCGCGTCACCATCGACGCGGCCTACGTGGATTCGCGCCTCGGCGATCTCGCCCGCAGCGAGGATCTCGCGCGTTACGTGCTGTGATGTAGCGAACGGTTTGTTACACACCGCGGGATGGCCGCGACCTACCATGGCCGGATGAAAACCGCTGCGCTCGTCTTCGCTCTCGCAGCCGCGGGCTGCGCCCATCCGATCCCGCTCTCCGGCAGCATGGAAGCCCCGGTCGCGCTCGCCGCGGCGGAATCCGCGTTCGCCGCCCATTCGCTGCGCGCAGACATGCGCGCCGCTTTTCTCGCGAACTTCGCCGACGACGGCGTGTTCGTGCGCAAGGGCTGGGTCAACGCCAACGCGGATCTGGCGCCGCGCCAGGCCCCGCCGATCGTGCTCGACTGGCGCCCGGTCTATGTCGAGACCGCGCTCGCCGGCGACCTGGGGCTATCCACCGGCCCGTGGAAGCTCACCGGCAAGCCGGCCTCCGCGGATGCGCCGCGCTACGGACAGTTCGTGTCGATCTGGAAGCGCGAAGGCCGCGGGCCGTGGAAAGTCGCCGTGGACCTCGGCATCTCGCATCCGCAGTCTGCCTTGTGGGAGCAGCCGCTCGAAACCACCGCGGTGCGCAACGCCGGCACGGCGCTCGCCGGCGGGATCGGCACCGCCGAGGCGCGCTTCGCGCGCAGCGCGCGCTACGACGGCGCGCGCGCGGCCTACCGCAAGGATGGCGCCGCCAACCTTCGCTTCTACCGCGACGGCGCCCCGCCGGTACTGGGCCTGGCACCCGCGCTTGCCGCGCCCTCGATGGTCGACGCGCGCTCCGTGTTCACGCTCGAGGGCGTCGAGACCGCGCGCTCCGGCGATTTCGGCTACGCGCGCGGCAGCTACGCGGACGCATCCGCCCCCGCCGTGACGCTCGGCTACTTCATGCGCGTCTGGCGCATGGAAGCGGGCGAATGGAAGATCGCGCTCGACGTGACCAACTCCGCCAAGGAATGAAGTGAATTCGGGGGTCACACTCCTCAATTGAATTCACTCGAGCGCTTCGTAGGAGCGCGCGATGCGCTCCATCGACTCGAAGATGTGGTCGCCGGTCTTGGCCACGAACTCGAGGTGGCGGGCGGTGTCCTTGCCGACCTCGAGCTGCCTGGAGGCCTGCGAGAGGAACGCGGCCTGATTCTCGGCGAGCTGCAATTCGGCGGCGATCTCGGGCGACGGCGCCGGGGCCGAGCGCAGCGACTCGAGCGTCGAGCGCAACTGCGCTTCCGACAGCCGCAGCTCGTTCAGCAGCGTCTCGTCGCGAATGCCCCAGCGGCGCCACAGGTGCAGCCGCGGCACGCGCTGCGCGAGAGTCGCGGCCTGCGCCGCCTTCAGCGCTAGCGCCTCGTTGGCGGAGCGCGCGGAGGCCTGCAGCATGCGCGCGCCCTTCATCGCGATCCAAACCACTTCCTCGGCTCTTTCGCCCAGCTTGCGCGCGTTTTCGCGTGTCGGCGGCTTGAGCGCCCAGGCCTTGTATTCCTGCCAGAGGATCGCGAGCAGCAGGTAGTTGTCGCGGATCTCCCCCGACGGTACGCGTGCGCTGATCGCGCGCAGCGTGGTGTCGAAATCGCGCATCGCCTCGGGGAGCGCGCGCCGGCTGCGCTCGACGAGGATGCCCTGGCCGATCTGCGCGTGCAGCTTGGCGATGCGTTCGGCGAGTGTCGCGAGGCGCACCGCGGCGCTCGCGTGCGGCAGCTCGGCGCGCGTGCCGGCCTGCGCGCGCGCCTCGACGGCGGCGGCCGACAGCAGGACCAGCAGGGCAAACGGCGCGAGGAGCGGGGCGAGCGTGCGGCTCACTCGTCGCCTTCGGGCCCCGCGAATCCCGCGATCACCCCGTCGGCGGCGAAACGCCCGAGCGCCTCGCCGAGCAGCGCCTCGGCATGCGCCGGATCCGCGCCTTCGATCGCCTCGTCGAGGCGCGCGCCGCGCGCGAGGCCTTCGAGGAAGCGCCACTCGTGCGCCTCCACGCGCCGCAGGCGCACCGCCAGCCCCTCGCGGCGCACCAGCACGTGGTCGGGGCCCGCGTCGCGCCCGGGCGTGCCGTCGCGCTCGGGCTGGTTCGCCTCCCACAGCGCCATCACCGGATGCGCCGAGGCGACCAGGCGCACCGCGGGGTGCAGCGTGAAACGGATCTCGCCGTGGCGTTCGGGTGAAACCCGTGCGAGCGCGGCCAGATCGAGCGTCGCGCCGTCCAGACCGTGGAAACACTCGTGGCATGCCCACTCGAGGCGCGCCACGTCGGGCAGGTAGGGCAGGTCGCGCGCGAATGCGTAGCTCTCGAGGAACGCGGCGAAGCCCGCGCCATAGAGGTTCAGATCGCCGCTCGCCGAGGGCGCGGAGCGCGCGAAGCGCGCGGCGGCCTCGCGGAAGAATGCCTCTCCCACCAGGCGGCGCACCACCGGATAGGTTTCGGCGAGCGCGTTGTGCAGGTTGGCGAGCACGTTGCGCCGGTAGATCGCCACGCGCACGTCCGCCGGCGGGCTCGCGCCGAAGAGCGCCGCGGCGAAATCGCGCTGCAGCTCGGCGAGCGTGCTCACGGCAGCGCCCCCTCCCGCGCACGCGCCGCGCGCGCAGCCGCCAGGATCGCCTCGGCCTTGCCCGCCTCGTCGAGCAACACGTCGAGCGCGGGGATATCGGTGTCCCACTCGATCAGCGTCGGACGGCGTCCGATCCGCGCGATCGTGGCCGCATAGAGAGCCCAGACTTCCGAGGAGACGCGTGCGCCATGGGTGTCGATGAGGAGCGATCCTCCAGCGGCATGCGCCAGCGCGATATCGGTCGCCTCGAAGCCGGCGAGATGGATCTCGCCCACCGATGCCGGATCGATCGCCGCGAGGAAGCGCGCCGGATCGAAGCCGTGGTTCACCGCGTTCACCCAGATGTTGTTCACGTCGAGCAACACGCCGCAACCGGAGCGGCGCGCGACCTCGGCCACGAACTCCCATTCCGGGATCGTCGATTCGGCGAACGCGAAATACGTGGACACGTTCTCGACCAGGATGCGCCGCCGGAGGCGATCCTGCACCGCGCCCACGCGCGCGACGACGTGGTCCAGCGATTCGCGCGTGTAAGGAAGCGGCAGCAGGTCGTTCGCGTGGCGTGCTCCGATCGACGACCAGCTCAGGTGCTCGGAGACAAGCGCCGGCTCGAAGCGCCCGACGAGGGCCTCGAGCGAACGCAGGTGGCGCTCGTCGAGCGGATCCGCCGATCCGAGCGACAGCCCCACGCCGTGGAAGCTCAGCGGATAGGCGGCGCGGAAGCGCTCGAGCCACGCGAGCGGTTGCCCGCCCGCGCCGAAGAAATTCTCGCTGTGGACCTCGAGGAACGCGAGCGCGGGCTTGCGCCGCAGGACCTCGGAGTAGTGCGGCGCGCGCAGCCCGATGCCCGCGGAGGGCTCGACCGTGCGCGCGCCCATCGCCGGACGCCTACTTCTTCGCGTCGGCGGGCTTCTTGTCCCCGCCCGCCTTGCCGCCGGCCTTGGTGCATGTGCCCGCAGGCACGTATTTCCATTCCTCCGGATCGTTGGCCTTGGTGGCCTTGCCGGCGCACGAATGCTTCGCGTTGCCGCAGTCGTTCTGGCCCGCCTTCGCGATCCCGTAGCACTTTTCCTTGCCGTCCTGGGCCAGGGATTCGGTCGCCACCCCGGCGGCGAGGAGCCCGGCGATGGCGGAGCTTATGAGGATGCGCGTGGATTTCATCGGATTTCCCTTTCTGGGGTCGTCATTTGCCGGAGCGGTAACGCTCCGACGCCTTGTGGAGGAACTGCAGCTGCGAATCGAAATTGCGGCACATGAGGCATCGATCGAGATGGTACTGCAGCGCCTCGGACTCGTTGCCGGACAGCTTGCGCTCATACGCGACGGAAAGCAGCCGCGAAGCCGCGCGGCAATCGACGCTCGCCTTATCCGCCACCGCAAGCTTCCTTTCCGAACCAGTTCTTTTCGAGACACGCGCGCAGTGCGAGGCGAGCGCGATGCAGGATGACCCAGCAGTTGGACGCCGTGATGCCCTCGTCCTTACAGATATCCGCGGTCTCCTCGCCGAGGATCTCGCGCTTGAAGAACACCCGCCCCCCGGCCGCGGGGAGCCGGTCGAGGCAGTGCTCGAACGCTTCCCAGAACCGGCGTTGCTCGAGGGCGGCCTCGGGATCGCTCCACGCCTGCGGCGCCTGGCGCCAATGGCCGGTGGAGTCGAACAGCTCGTCGAGCCAGCCTTCGTCCTCGCCCCCCGCGGCGAAGTCGGTGGGCTCGAGCGTGGCGCGCTCCGATACCGCCCGGCGCTGCAGGTCGATCACCTTGAAGCGCAGGATCGAGGTAAGCCAGGTCCGTAGCGTGGACTTCCCGCCGAAGCTGGCGAGGCTCTCCAGGGCCGCCAGCAGCGCCTCCTGGACCGCTTCCTCCGCCAGCTGGCCGTCGCGCAGCTGGGCGAGCGCATAGCGCAGCAGGTACGGCCGGTGGCTCTCGATCTCCGCGAAGCGCGGGTCGCTCATGGCGGGCGGCAACGGGTTTTCCAGCTCGAATCTTACCATTGCAACCCCGGCGTTCCGGGGTCTTGAAAGGCACGGGCCGGTCCCTATCTTTCGCTCACGGGGGCGGTATCCGTCCCGTCAAAAGCGAGGAGATCCCTGATGAACACCCTGACCTACTACGAACCCCTGGTGGGCCGCCTCGATGGCCTGCTGAACGACTTCCTGCGCCCCGCCTACGCGCGCTCCGCCGAGTCCGAGCCGCTGCCGATCCGCATCGACGTGCGCGAAACCGCCGCGGCCTACGCCGTCCAGGCCGAGCTTCCCGGCGTGAAGAAGGACGAAATCCACGTCGAGATCGAGGGCAACGAGGTGACCATCTCGGCCGAGACCCGGCGCGAGACCGAGCCGAAGGAAGGCGAGAAGTGGCTGCGCGTCGAGCGCTCCTACGGCAAGAGCGCGCGGCGTTTCGCGCTGCCGCAGGATATCGACGAGGCGCGTGCCGCCGCCCGGTTTGCCGACGGCGTGCTCGAGCTCACGTTGCCGAAGAAGGCGGCGGTCACCGGGCGCAAGCTCGATATCCAGTAGGCAATCGCGCGCCCGGCATGGCGCGCCAGAGGGCCCCGCAGAAGTTGCGGGGCCTTTTTTGTTTGCCGCTACAATAATCGCCACCTTCCCCTCCGCCCCCTGCGACTCCCCAATGGCATCCAGGCTTTCCTCCGCGCAAAAGGCCGACGTCCTCATCGAGGCCCTGCCCTACATCCGCAAGTTCTACGACCGCACCATCGTCATCAAGTACGGCGGCAACGCGATGACCGACGTGGCGCTGCAGGAGGATTTCGCCGAGGACGTGGTGCTGCTCAAGCTGATCGGCATGAATCCCGTGGTCGTGCATGGTGCGGGGCCCCAGATCGGGGCGCTCTTGAAGAAGCTCGGCAAGCAAAGCGAGTTCATCCAGGGCATGCGCGTGACCGACGAGGAGACGCTCGACGTGGTCGAGATGGTGCTGGGCGGCCTCATCAACCAGGACATCGTCACGCTCATCAACAAGGCGGGCGGCAAGGCGGTCGGCCTCACCGGCAAGGACGGGCACTTCATCCATGCGCGCAAGCTCAAGCTGGCGAGCAAGGACGACAAGAAGAAGAAGATCGACGTGGGCCTGGTGGGCGAGATCGTGCGCATCGACCCGGAGATCATCCAGCTCCTCGACCAGCGCGACTTCATTCCCGTGATCGCCCCGATCGGCAGCGACGAGAACGGCACCGCCTACAACATCAACGCCGACGTCGCCGCGGGCAAGCTCGCTGTCACGCTGCAGGCGGAGAAGCTGATCCTGCTCACCAACACCACCGGCGTGCTCGACAGGGAAGGCAAGGTGGTGACCGGCCTCACCGCCGCGAAGGTGA
>JANPHA010000331.1:0-14649 GCA_031424255.1 Burkholderiales bacterium
CGCCGGCTTCCGCGAGGATCGTGCCCACGCGAAAGGCGCCATCCTCCTCGAACAGCACCTGCTTCATCGCGCGCCTCCGGCCCAGCCGACCAGGTCCGGCACGATCTCGGGAAACGCGGTGAAGGTGTGATCGCCCCCGCGCGTGACCGAATGCAACGCCCCGGCGTAATAGGCGATCGCTTCGCGATAGTCGAGCACCTCGTCGCCGGTCTCGACGAACAGCCAGTAGCGCTCGGGATGGGTGATTGCGGGCGGCTCGAGGGCGGCGAGCTCCTCGACATGGCCCGGCGTGAGCTCGAACTCCTCGCCGGTGTAGATGTTGCGCTGCGTGCCGAGGTAGCGATCGAAGTGCGCGTGCGGATGCACCGCCGGATTGATCGGCGCCACGCGGCAGCCGCGGCGCTCGCCCACCACCGTCGCGTAGAAGCCGCCGAGGGAGCTGCCGACGAGCGTGAGGTCCTCCGCCGGTATCGCGGCGCACGCCTCCTCGATCTGCGCGATGGCGCGCATCGGGCGATGGTGCAGCCGCGGCACGACGTAATCCACGCCGGTGGCGATGTTGCGCAGGTAGTCGCCCAGCATCACGGCCTTCTTCGATTGCGGGGAGCTGATGAAGCCATGCAGGTACACGATCGTCTTCAAAGCGCGAGCGCGCCGCGGCCGAGCTCGATCACGTTGCCGCCCACGAAGATGCGCCCTTCGCCGAGGGCGGAGGGAGCGGTCACCGAAAGGAAGAGCGTCGACGGGCGCGCGACCGCCTCGCCCTGCGACACGATGCGCTCCACGCCCGCGGCCGGGCGCATCACGCGGAACCAGCCGCCGAGGTTGGCGCAGGCCGAGCCGGTGGCCGGATCCTCGAGGATCGCCGGCCCGCTCGGAAAGAAGAAGCGCGCCTCGACGCTGCCGCTGCCGTTGCCCGCGTCGGCGAACACGTACGCCATGCTCTGCCCGTCCTCGCTCTTCAGCGCGGTGAATGCGTCGGCGCGCGGGCGCGCGCGGCGCACCGCCCCCGCGCTCGCGAGCGGCACGATCAGCTGCTCCTTGCCGGTGTTGATCCACAGCGGCCGCTCGGCGATGTCGCCGCGCGCGAGCCCGAGGATATGCGCGAGCTCGTCCGGCGACTCGGAGACCTCGCGCCATCGCCGCTCGCGCGCGGCGAGCGTCCAGCGATCCCCGGCGGCGCTGACCGGGATCACGCCCGCCTTCATGTCGAGTGTCAGGGAATCGCCGCACGCCTTGAGCGAGCGCACCACATGCGCGGTTCCGAGCGTCGGATGGCCGGCGAACGGCATCTCGTAGGAGGGCGTGAAGATGCGCACGCCCGCGGTCGCCTTCGCCGAGGGCAGCACGAAGGTCGTCTCGGACAGGTTGAACTGGCGCGCGAGCGCCTGCATCGTCGCGTCGTCGAGCCCCTGGCCATCTTCGAAGACGCAGAGCGGATTGCCGGTGAGGCGGCCCTCGCGCGCGAACACGTTGAGAATTCGATACGGGTAATTCCTCATCGTCGGTCCTCAGTCGGCCGGATCTTCGGAGGCGCTCGCGACCGCGCTCGACGCGTGCAGCCGCTCCAGCAGGCGCTCGTGTACGCCGCCGAAACCGCCGTTGGACATCACCAGCACGTGGTCGCCGGGACGCAGCACGCCCGCCAGCTCCGCCACCATCGGCTCGAGATCGTGGTGGATCGAGGCCCGCGTGCCCAGCGGTGCGAGCGCCTGGCCCGGGTCCCAGCCCATGTTGCCGGCATAGCAGAACACCAGGTCCGCGCCCGCGAGGCTGCGCGCTAGGCGGTCCTGCATGGTGCCGAGCTTCATCGTGTTGGAGCGCGGCTCGAATACCGCGACGATGCGCGCATCGCCGACGCGCGTGCGCAACCCGGCGATGGTCGTCTCGAAAGCGGTCGGGTGGTGCGCGAAATCGTCGTACACCGTGATGCCGTTCACCGCGCCGCGCAATTCCATGCGCCGCTTGACGCCCTCGAAGCGCCCGAGCGATTCGATCGCGAGCTTCGCCGGGACCCCGGCGTGGCGCGCGGCGGCGATGGCGGCGAGCGCGTTCTGGCGATTGTGCTCGCCCATCAGGCCCCAGCGCACCGTGCCCTGCTTCTCGCCGTCGAGCGCCACGTCGAACGAATCGTCGGGGTGGATCGCGCCCACGCTCCACTGCTGGCCCGCGCCGAAACGCTCCACCGGGGTCCAGGCGCCGCGCGCGAGCACGCGCTCGAGCGCCGCCTGCTGGCCGTTCACGATGAGCCGCCCCTGCGCGGGCACGATGCGAACCAGGTGATGGAACTGCGTCTCGATCGCCGCGAGGTCGGGAAAGATGTCCGCGTGGTCGTACTCGAGGTTGCCGAGAACGGCGGTCCGCGGGCGGTACCAGACGAACTTGGAGCGCTTGTCGAAGAACGCGGTGTCGTACTCGTCGGCCTCGATCACGAAGAACGCCGACGCGGTGTCGCGCGCGGAGACGCCGAAGTTGCGCGCGATTCCGCCGATCAGGAACCCCGGATCGAGGCCGCCATCCTCGAGGATCCACGCGAGCATCGAGGCGGTGGTGCTCTTGCCGTGCGTGCCGGCGATCGCCAGCACCCATTTGTCCATCAGCACGTTCTCGGCGAGCCATTGCGGTCCCGAGGCGTACGGCAATCCGCGATCGAGGATCGCCTCGACCACCGGCATGCCGCGCGTCATCGCGTTGCCGACCACGTAGAAGTCGGCCGGATAGCGCTCGAGCTGCTCCGCGTCGTAGCCCTCGTGCAAGCGGATGCCGAGGTCGCGCAGCTGCTCGCTCATCGGCGGATAGACCTGGGCGTCGCAACCGGTCACCGCGTGGCCGCGCTCGCGCGCGATCTTGGCGAGCCCGCCCATGAAGGTGCCGCAGATTCCGAGAATGTGCAGGCGCATCGCGCTCGTCAGCCCTTGAAGATGAAGTAGACCGCGCCCACCATGCACAGCGCCGCCCAGAGATAATTCCACTTGAGCCCCTCGCCCATGTAGAGCATCGCGAAGGGGACGAAAACGACGAGCGTGATGACTTCCTGGAGGATCTTCAATTGCGCGAGGTTGATGCCGTCCGCGTACCCGATGCGATTGGCCGGAACCTGCAGCAAGTACTCGAAGAGCGCGATTCCCCAGCTCGCGAGCGCCGCCAGGTACCAGGGGCTCGCATGGAGGTACTTGAGGTGCCCATACCAGGCGAACGTCATGAACAGGTTCGACGCCGCCAGCAGGGTCACCGTCAGCGCCAGTGTTTGCACCGATGTCATGGACGTTCCCGGCGTGGATTCCCCTTCGGGAAAACCGTGAATTCTAGCATTCGCGACCCGGCAGAATCGCGCAACGCGCTCGCAGGATCGAAAGGATTGCGCGCGGGCTTGGTCCAGGGGGAGCGTGTAAACTGACCCTCCCGCCCTCGCTACCGGTGGGGAAAATTCCTGCTGGCGCACCCGAAAGCCCGACATGGTCCCACACCTCACGACTTCCCTCACCGGCCCGCTGCAGGAACTCGAGCGCGTCGTGCTCGACCAGCGCCCGACGATCGAGCGCTGGTTCCGCACGCAATGGCTGGAGCACGAGGTGCCGTTCTACGCGTCCGTCGACCTGCGCAACAGCGGCTTCAAGCTGGCGCCCGTGGACACCAACCTGTTTCCCGGCGGCTTCAACAACCTCAATCCGGACTTCCTGCCGCTGTGCGTGCACGCCGCGATGTCGGCGGTGCAGAAGCTCTGTCCGGACACCCAGCGCTTCATGCTGGTTCCCGAGAACCACACGCGCAACCTGCACTACCTGCAGAACGTGGCGGTGCTGCGGCGCATCCTCGAGGGCGCGGGCCTCACCGTGCGCCTCGGCAGCCTCATCCCCGACCTGAAGGAGCCGCTGCAGGTCGAGACCTCGGCGGGCGAGAAGCTGCTGCTGGAGCCGATCGTGCGCCGGGGCAACCGCGTGGGGCTGGACGGGTTCGATCCGTGCGCGGTGCTGCTCAACAACGATCTTTCCGGCGGCATCCCGTCGATCCTGCGCGACATCGAGCAGCCCGTGGTGCCGCCGCTCGTGGCCGGCTGGTCGACGCGGCGCAAGTCGCACCATTTCCATGTCTACGACCGCGTCGCGGAGGGCTTCGCGAAGCTGGTCGGCATCGATCCGTGGGTGATCAACCCGATCTTCAGCCAGTGCGGCAAGGTGAACTTCAACGACAAGGAAGGCGAGGAGTGCCTCGCGGCCAACGTGGACTTCGTGCTGAACGAGATCCGCGAGAAATACGCGCAGTACGGCATCACCGAGCAGCCCTTCGTGATCGTCAAGGCCGATGCCGGGACCTACGGCATGGGGATCATGACGGTGAAGAGCGTCGACGACGTGAAGAACCTCAATCGCAAGACGCGCAACAAGATGGCGACGATCAAGGAAGGCCAGCCGGTGCAGGAAGTCCTGATCCAGGAAGGCGTGTACACGTTCGAAAGCGTCAACGGCGCCGTGGCCGAGCCGGTCGTCTACATGACGGACCAGTTCGTCGTGGGCGGTTTCTACCGCGTGCATACCGAGCGCGGCATCGACGAGAACCTGAACTCGCCCGGCGCCAAGTACGTGCCGCTCGCGTTCGAGACCAATTGCCACACGCCCGATTGCGCCGGCAAGCCCGGCGATCCGCCCAACCGCTTCTATACCTACGGCGTTCTGGCGCGGCTCGCCAACCTCGCCGCCGCGATCGAGATCGAGGAGCTCGTCGAGAGCGCCAACCAGCCGGAGGCGCAGGCGGCGAACGCATGAAGCTCGCGTTCGTGGTCGATCCCCTCGACCAGCTGAAGGCGTACAAGGATTCCTCGATCGCGATGATGCGCGAAGCCGCGCGCCGCGGGCACGAGATCCACGCGCTCGAGGCGCGCACGATGCACGTGCGCGAAGGCGCGGTGCGCGCGCCCTTGCGCCAGCTCGCGATCTCCGACGACGACCATCACTGGTACCGCGCCTCGGAAGAGCGCGTCGCCGCGCTCGCGGATTTCGACATCGTGATGATGCGCAAGGACCCGCCCTTCGACCAGGAGTACTACTACGCCACGCTGCTGCTCGAGCGCGCGCAGGTGGCCGGCGCGCGCGTCGTGAACGATCCGCGGGCGCTGCGCGACTGGAACGAGAAGCTCGCGATCCTGCGCTTCCCCGCCTTCGCCCCGCCCACGCTCGTGGCGAGCGACATGCAGCGCGTGCACGAATTCATCGCCGAGCACGGCGACGTGATCGTGAAGAAGTTGGACGGCATGGGCGGCACGATGATCTTCCGCGTCGCCGCCGCCGACATGAACCGCAATGTGATCGTCGAGACGCTCACCGACACGGGATGCCGCACGATCATGGCGCAGCGCTTCATTCCCGAGATCGCGCGCGGCGACAAGCGCGTGCTGGTGATCGACGGCAAGCCGTTCTCCCATTGCCTCGCACGCATTCCCAAGGCGGGGGAGACGCGCGGCAATCTCGCCGCGGGCGGGCGCGGCGTGGCGCAGCCGATCTCGGAGCGCGATCGCGAGATCGCGCAGGCGGTCGGCGTCGAGCTGGTGAAGGCGGGCATCGTGTTCGCCGGGCTGACGTGATCGGCGACTGGCTCACCGAGGTCAACGTGACGAGCCCCACCTGCATCGTCGAGATCGCCGAGCAGGCCGGGCGCAACGCCGCGAAGGACCTGATGGACGCGCTCGGGGCCTGAGCGCCGATTGCGGAGTCTGACCCCGTTATTGCCTAGAAAGTGGTGATGCGGTCGAAGTCGGCGCCGCGCTCCAGGATCTCGTACACGGTCGATTCCTTCGGGCCTTCCAGCCAGATGTCGACGCCGCGGCCGCGCGAGGCGACGCCGCTCGGCACGATGAGGGAGCCGGGGATGTTGGCCTTCTCGAGCGCGGGCAGGCGGAAGCCCTCGCTCCACTTGGCGTTGGCGCGGTTGCGTGCATCGGCGGCACGCACCGGCACGGGCTCGGGCCGGCCGGGGAAGAGGGTCGCGGTGATGATGATGCGGCCGTCGGTTTCCTGCACCAGCGCGCTGATCATGCCGAGGAAGAACGGCGCGGTTTCGCCGAGGCGCAGCGCGACCAGCCGGCCGATCGCGACACCCTTGGAGGCGGTCGCGGGCCGCTGCAGGCGCCACGCCCCGCGCATCTCGTCGACCACCGTCCACGAATCCACCGTGTAGTTGTACTCGGCCACCATGCGGCTCTGGGTGCGCTCGGTCACCTGGCCGAAGACCTCGATATCCTGCTTCTCCTGGCGCGTGAGCTCGCGCTTCTTGTCGGGTTGCTCGAACACCTTGCCGCTGGTCACGAAGAAATGCGCCTCGGCGAGGCCGAAGACGATGCCGGCGACCTTCAGGTCCGAGGTCTTGGCCGGCGGGCGCGGCGGCGCGCCTTCGCACCACAGCTTGTGCAGGCGCTGCAGCTGCGACAGCGAGTCGAGCCCCACGGCCTCGCGCGGCATTCCCAGCGTGGCGGGATCCTCGTCGTTCTGCAGCCCGTGGATGCGCTTGCGGATGCTGAGCGACAACCCGTCCACGTCGAAGATGCGGTGGCTCGATTGCATCTCCGCATGCGGCAGCGGACGCGCGCCGATCGGCTTGGTGAGGTCCACCGCGAGGGGATGCACCGCCGGCGCGGCGCCGGCCTTGGGCTCCTTCAGGACGCGCACCTTACGGGTCCAGAGGCGCAGCAGTGCCTCGGCGAGATCCATCTGCGGCGCCGTCATCTCCGAAAGGTAGGACGCCTGCAGCAGCACCACCTGCGCATAGGCTTCCATCGGGGTCGAGGCGCCTTCGTCGCCGCCTTCGAGCGAATCCTTGACCCGCTCGGACTCGATGCCGCTCTCCTCGGCCTGCTGGTAATGCTGGTGCAGGCGCGTCCACAGCTGCGGATCGAAGCGCCGGTAGATGATCGCGTGCGAGAGCATCTGCGCGCCGATGTAGCGGATCACGCGCTGCGCGACGAGGGCGGAGTGCGGCGCGAGCTCCGAGTCGCGGGCCGCCTCGGCGAGACACTTGCGATAGCCCGCCTCCATTTCCTCGAGCAGGGTGCGGCCCGTGGTCCAGGCCGCGGTGTCGTTGGCCGAGAGCGGCAGCGACTTGCCGAAATAGCGCGAGCGCTGCTCTGCCTGCAGGAACGCGATCTTGTCGCGCATCAGCTCCATGCACTTCAGGCGGTCGAGGCCGTTGAACTCCGAGCCGTTGAGCAACTGCAGCGCCTCGAGCACCAGCGTCTGCGCCTGGGGAATGTTGGTGAGCGGGAGGGCGTTCAACCACTCCTTGCAGCTGCGCGCGTCGCTGAACGCCAGCGCGCCCCGGGTCGGGGGCTGGGAGACCGACATCTACGTCCCCGCCTTCGAGGCGATCGCCGACGCGAGGCGCTGCGCGCGCTCGAGGCGCTCGGCCGGCACCGCGCGCTCGCGCTTCGGGCTTGCCCAGATCGGGCCGGGGAAGTGGCGATCGTCCGCAAAGCGCGGCACCACGTGCCAATGCACGTGCGGGGTCATGTTCCCCAGGCTCGCCAGGTTCATCTTGTCGGGCCGCATCGTCTCGCGCACCGCCGCCTCCACTGCGAAGACCACCGCCATGAGGCCGTTCCTTTCGGCCTCGTCCAGGTCCGTCATCTCGCGCGCATGGCGCTTGAGTATCACCCGGACAAACCCCGGATAGTCGGGCTCGTCGACCCGCACCACCCGGCAGAGGTCATTCTGCCAGACCACGGCCCCGCCAGGGCTTCCGCAAAACTCGCACTCCATTTGCCACCCCTGATTCGCCGCCCGCGGCCCGGCCGAGGCTTTGGTTGCGTCACGCCGACGATGGTGTACGTCATGACGATATTGTGCAATCGCCTACAGCAGCACGCGCTCGATGCCGCCGCGGTTGGCCCGGTCGACGAAGTCCTTCATCCAGCCCTCGCCCAGCAGGTGGCGCGCCATCTCCACCACGATGTAGTCGGCGCTCGTGCCGGAATCCGGATCGTAGCGCGCGAGGCCCTGCAGGCACGACGGGCACGAAGTGAGCACCTTCACTTCGCCGTCGAACCCGTCCGCGCGCAGGCGATCCGCGCCTTTGCGCATCTCTTCTTCCTTGCGGTAACGCACCTGCGTCGCGATGTCGGGCCGGCTCGCGGCGAAGGTGCCCGATTCCCCGCAGCAGCGCTCGTTCTGCCCGACCGGCTGGCCCATCAGCTCGTTCACCACCGCGAGCGGCTTGTAGGTCTTCATCGGCGAGTGGCACGGGTCGTGATACATGTAGCGCACGCCGGCCACGCCGTCGAGCTTGAGCTTCTTCTCCATCAGGTACTCGTGGATGTCGAGCAGGCGGCAGCCCGGGAAGATCTTGTCGAATTCGTATTTCTGCAGCTGGTCCATGCAGGTGCCGCAGGACACCACGACCGTCTTGATGTCGAGGTAGTTGAGCGTGTTCGCGACGCGATGGAACAGCACGCGGTTCTGGATGGTGATCTGCTCGCCCTTGTCGGCGCGGCCCGCGGCGGTCTGCGGATAGCCGCAGCAGAGGTAGCCCGGCGGCAGCACGCAAAGGCTCCCCACGTGATAGAGCAGCGCCTGGGTCGCGAGACCGACCTGGCCGAAGAGCCGCTCCGAGCCGCAGCCGGGAAAGTAGAACACCGCCTCCGAATCCTCGGTGATCTTCGCCGGATCGCGGATGATCGGCACGATCGCGGGATCCTCCACATCGAGGAGTGCGCGCGCGGTCTTCTTCGGCAGGTTGCCCGGCATCGGCTTGTTGATGAAGTGGATCACCTGTGCCGTGAGCGGCGGCTTGCCGACGGTGGCGGGTGGATGCCTCACCTTGCGCTGCACGAAAGGCGTGCGTCCCCAGAGCTTGTTGGCGAGGCGCTGCGCGCGGAAGCCGAAGTCGATCATCAGCGCCTTCACGATCTTGATCCGGGTCGGATCCTGGGCGTTCAGGAACTGCATCGCGGCCCACGTGCCGAGGTTGCGGCGACGCTTGCGCAGCTTGGCGAGGAGGTTGCGCATCGCGATCGACACGTCGCCGAAGTCGATGTCGACCGGGCAAGGCGACTCGCACTTGTGGCACACGGTGCAATGGTCGGCCACGTCGCCGTATTCGTCGAAGTGGCGGATGGAGACGCCGCGGCGCGTCTGCTCCTCGTACAGGAACGCTTCGGTGAGCAGGCCCAGCGCCAGGATCTTGTTGCGCGGGCTGTAGAGCAGGTTGGCGCGCGGCACGTGCGTCGTGCACACCGGCTTGCACTTGCCGCAGCGCAGGCAGTCCTTCACCGAGTCGGCGATGTTGCCGATGTCGTTCTGGTCGAGGATCAGCGACTCGTGGCCGATGAGCGCGAACGACGGCGTGTAGGCGTGGCGCAGGTCGGCGCCGGCGAGCAGCTTGCCGCGGTTGAAGCGGCCCTCGGGGTCGACGCGCCGCTTGTAGTCGGCGAACGGCGCCAGCTCCTCGGGCGTGAGGTACTCGATCTTGGTGAGGCCGATGCCGTGCTCGCCCGAGATCACGCCGCCCAGCTCGCGCGCGAACGCCATGATGCGCGCGACCGCCGCATTCGCCTCCTGCAGCATCTCGTAGTTGTCGGAGTTGACCGGGATATTCGTGTGGACGTTGCCGTCGCCGGCGTGCATGTGCAGCGCCACGAATACGCGGCCGCGCAGCACCTCGGCGTGGATCGCCTCGACCGCCGCCATCAACGGCTCGAAATCGCGGCCGGAGAAGATTTGACGCAACGGATCACGCAGCTCGTTCTTCCACGAGATGCGCATCTGGTGCAGCTGCACGCGCGCGAAGAGCGCCTCCTCGTCGTCCTGGCCGATCCGCCCGGGATCCATGCCGAGCCCCTCGAGGTCGGTGCGTACCTCGGCGACCGTGCGGTCGAGGTGGGCGAGAATGTAAGTCCAGCGCTTCGCGGTCGCGTCGAGCAGGGCGAGCGCCTGCGCCGGGCGGTCCTCGAAGAGCGCGGCGGGATCGACCTTCTCGTCGGTGGTCACCGGAAGCGGCCCGCGGAAGAATTCGCGCAGCGCCGCCACGAGCTTCAGCTTGTTGCCGATCGAGAACTCGATGTTGATGCGCTCGATGCCCTCGGTGTAGTCGCCCAGGCGACCCAATGGAATCACCACGTCCTCGTTGATCTTGAACGCGTTGGTGTGCTTGGAGATCGCCGCGGTGCGCGCGCGGTCGAGCCAGAAGCGCTTGCGCTGCTCGGCGGTCACGGCGACGAAGCCCTCGCCGTCGCGCGCGTTGGCGATGCGCACGACATGCGAGGCGGCTTCGGCCGCCGCGTCCTCGTCGTCGCTCACGATGTCGCCGAGCAGGATCATGCGCGGGCGCCCGCGGCTCTTCGCCTTGGTGGCGTAGCCGACCGCTTTCACATAGCGCTCGTCGAGGTGCTCGAGGCCCGCGAGGATCGCCTTGGGATGCGCATCCAGATAGTCCTTGATCTCGACTATGGCGGGAACCGCGCGCTTCACGTCGCCGAAGAACTCGAGGCACACGGTGCGCACGTGCTTGGGCATGCGGTGCAGGATGAAGGTGGCCGACGTGATCAGACCGTCGCAGCCTTCCTTCTGCACGCCGGGCAATCCCGCGAGCCACTTGTCGGTCACGTCCTTGCCAAGGCCTTCCTTGCGCAGGCGCTTGCCCTCGACCTCGATCAGCTCTTCCTTCAGCAGCGTCTTGCCGTCGGTCGCGAAGCGCGTCACGCGAAAGCGCGCGAGCGGCGCGTCGTGGATGCGCCCGCGGTTGTGGTCGAGGCGCTCGACCTCGAGCCATTCGGCGTCGGGCGTCACCATGCGCCAGCTGGCGAGGTTGTCGAGCGCGGTGCCCCAGAGCACGGCCTTCTTGCCACCGGCGTTCATCGCGACGTTGCCGCCGATGCACGAGGCATCCGCGGAGGTGGGGTCTACCGCGAACACGAGCCCCGCCTCTTCGGCCGCTTCCATCACGCGCTTGGTAACCACGCCGGCGCCGCAGCGGATCACCGGGCACTCCTCGGTGAGGCCGGGCAGCACGCGCCGCTCGATCGCGCCGACCGTATCGAGCTTCTCGGTGTTGACCACCGCCGAGAGCCGGTCGAGCGGTATGGCGCCGCCGGTGTAGCCGGTGCCGCCGCCGCGCGCAATGATGGTGAGCCCGAGCTCGATCAGCGCCTTCACGATGCGCGCGCACTCCTCTTCCGTATCGGGATTGACCACGACGAACGGGTATTCGACGCGCCAGTCGGTCGCGTCCGTCACGTGGGACACGCGCGCCATCCCGTCGAACTGGATGTTGTCGCGCCGGGTGATGGCCCCCAGCCGGCGTGTCACCTTGCGCCGCAGGCTGCGGGTCTCGGCGAACTGGTTCTCGAACGCGTCGACCGCCGTGCGCGCGGAGGCGAGCAGATCCGCCACCTTGAGGTCGCGCTCGTTGGCGTCGCGCTTGTCGGCGCGGCGCTTGTCGATCTCGCCCAGGCGGTGGCGCATCGCATCGACCAGCATGTTGAGGCGCCGCGGGCTGTCGAGCAGGTCGTCCTGCAGGTAGGGATTGCGATTCACCACCCAGATGTCGCCCAGCACCTCGTAGAGCATGCGCGCCGAGCGGCCGGTGACGCGCTGCTCGCGCAGCTCCTCGAGCGCATCCCATGCGTCGTGGCCGAGCAGGCGGATCACGATCTCGCGATCGGAGAACGAAGTGTAGTTGTAGGGGATCTCGCGGACGCGGGCAGTCATGGACGGTTCGATGCCGCAGCGCATGCGGAAGTTGCGGCGGAATTTTCGATATTACCGCACTGCAACAATCGGCGCGGCCTCACCACCAGGCCATGGCCTGCGCGATCGCGAGATATCGAAGGAACTTTCCGGTGGCCATGGCGAGCAACGCTTTCCAGGGCGGCACGCGCAGCCAGCCTGCCGCGGCGCACAGGGCGTCGCCGATCAGCGGCACCCAGGACAGCAGCAACGCCCATGCGCCATGGCGCCGCACCCAGGCCAGCGCGCGGGCCGCGGGCACCTTGCGCTCGGGCAAGAGCCGGCCGATTCCATAGGTGGTTGCGCCGCCCAGCGTGTTGCCGAGCGTGGCCACGGCGAGGGCCTCGGCCGCCCGCTGCGGGAACGCGGCCAGCACCGCGGCGAGGACGATTTCGGAATTGCCGGGCAGGACCGTGGCGGACACGAAGGCGGCCACGAACAGCGAGGCGAGGGTCGCCTCGCCGCTCCAATCGAACATGATCGAGTGTAGTACGCTTCCAAGTCCGATGACTGCAATCCCACGCACACTGCGGATCGCCACGCGCGAAAGCCGCCTCGCGATGCGCCAGACCGAGATGGTCGCGGCCGCGCTCCTCGATCGATATCCGGAAATCGCGCTCGAGGTGGTCGGCATGACCACGAAGGGCGATCGCGTGCTCGACCGGCCGCTCGCGCAGGTCGGCGGCAAGGGCCTGTTCGTGAAGGAGCTCGAGGTCGCGATCGACGCGGGGCGCGCGGATCTCGCCGTGCACTCGCTGAAGGACGTGCCGATGGAGATGCCGGCGCAGTTCGCGCTCGCGACGTTCGGCGCGCGCGAGGATCCGCACGACGCGTTCGTCTCCGTGCGCCACGCCTCGCTCGAGGCGCTCCCCGAGGGGGCCGTCGTCGGCACCTCGAGCCTGCGGCGCGAGTGCCAGCTGCGCCGCGCGTTTCCGCGGCTCGAGTTCCGGGCGCTGCGCGGCAATGTCAACACGCGCCTCGCGAAGCTCGATGCGGGCGACTACGACGCGATCATCCTCGCGGTCGCGGGCCTGAAGCGGCTCGGCTTCGGCGAGCGCATCCGCGCCGCGCTGCCGCAGGCGCTGGCGCTGCCCGCGATCTGCCAGGGCATCCTCGCGATCGAATATCGCCGCGACCGCGACGATCTCGCGCGCCTGCTCGCCGCATTCGAGGATCCCGCCACCGCCTGCGCCGCGCGCGCGGAACGCGCCTTCGGCCTGGTCGTGGAAGGCAGCTGCGAAGTCCCGCTCGGCGCGCTGGCCAAAGTATCCGGGCGCTCGATGACGATCGAGGGGTTCATCGGCCTTCCGGATGGCACCCGCGTGGTGCGCGAGCGCCTCGCCGGGGAGGCCGACGCGGCCGAATCGCTCGGAACCGCGCTCGGCGATCGGCTGCTCGCCGCGGGCGGGGCCGAGATCCTGAAGGCCCTCGCGAGGCAGCCCGCATGAAGACGGCGCGCCGCCTCGAAGGGCTGGGCGTCGTGATCACGCGCCCGAAGGCGGCCGCGGACATGCTCGCCGCTTCGCTCGAGCGCGAGGGCGCACGCGCGTTCGTATTCCCCGCCCTGTGCATCGAGGCGATCGCACCCTCGGGCAACTCGGACGCGACGCTCGGACGCCTCGCGGAATGCGACCTCGCGATCTTCATCAGTGCCAACGCGGTCGAGATGGGGCTCGCCGCCGCGCGCCGCCACGGGCCATGGCCGGCGGCGACCCGCGTGGCCGGGATCGGGGAAGCCACCGCGCAGGCGCTGCGGAACTCCGGATTCGCGACGGTGATCTCACCCCAGGAGCGCCATGACAGCGAAGCGCTGCTCGCGTTGCCCGAATTGCGCGCCGTGAAGGGGCAAAATATCATCGTGTTCCGGGGCGAAGGCGGCAGGGAGCACCTGCGCGAGGTGCTCGGCGCCCGGGGCGCGCGCGTCGACTATGTCGAATGTTATCGCCGCGTGCGGCCGCGCACCGATGCGTCGGCCCTGCTGGAGGCATGGCGCAGGGGCGAGATCCACGCGGTGAGCGCATTGAGCGCGGAGACGCTCGAGAATTTCCTCGCGATGATCGGCGACCAGGGCGCCGGGCTCATCGCGGGGGCCACGCTGGTAGTCCCTCACGGGGCGATCGCCGCGCATCCGGACGCGCGCCGCTTCGCCCAGGTGCTCGTGGCTCCGGGCGCCCAGGGGCTGGTCGAGGCCCTGACACCGTTGCGAGTGACGACATGACCGATTCGAACCTGCCCGCTCTTCCGCCCCCTGTCACGGAGCGCCCGCCGGCGCCCGCCGCGGGCGATCGCACGGCGCGCACTCTCGCCGCCGTGGCGCTCGGCGTGACGCTGATCGCCGCGTGGATCGCGATCGATGCGCGCCTCGGCGCGCGCGCGGTCGAAGCGAGCGCCGGCGCACGCATCGGCGAGCTGGGCGTCGAATCGACCCAATCGAGAGCCGCGATCGCGCAGGCGCAAGGCACGCTGAAGGAAGCGCAGGCGCGCATCGCCGAGCTGGAGGCGCGCGTGGCCGATACGCAGGATCAACGCGTGGCCCTCGAGGAGATGTACCGCGATCTCGCGCGCAGCGCGGACGACCGCGTGCTCTCGGAGGTCGAGCAGATGCTGGTGCTGGCGAGCCAGCAGCTGCAGCTCGCCGGCAACGTTCGCGGCGCGCTCGCGGCGCTGCAGGCGGCCGACCAGCGGCTCGCGAAGGCGGAGAAGCTCGCCGCGACCCCGCTGCGCCGCGCGATCACGCAGGACATGGAGCGCCTGAAGGCGGTGCCGCAGCTCGACAGCGTCGGCATCGCGGTCAAGCTCGACGGCCTGATCAACCAGGCGGAGCTGCTGCCGCTGGTGATCGCCGAGACCCAGCCGACGCGCGTCGCGTCGCGCTGGCGCGATTCCGACGACACCGGGCTCGGGCGCGCGGCGCGCGATTTCTGGGAGGAGATGAAGGGCC
>JANPHA010000332.1:0-4795 GCA_031424255.1 Burkholderiales bacterium
TCACGTTGTAGAGCGGCAGCGAGTCGTCGAGCTGCTCGATCTCGTAACCCGGCTCGCCCGCGTCGACGAAATGGTTGCTGAAGAAGAACACGCGGCGTCCCGCGCGGGCGAACGCGCGCGCGAGGTGCTGCGGCCGCTGGGTGCGCAAGTGCCCGTCGATCACCGCGAAGACGAACACGTCGCGATCGGCTCCGCGATCGAGCGAATACTTTCGCGCGGCGTCATGGAGCGGCCCGGCGGCGATCGCGCTCGCCCATTGCGAAAGCCGCAGCGTCTCGGCGTGCTGGGTGGCGAGCGCCGCCTCGGCGGCCTCCGCCCGGCCCGATGCCGAGTCGATCTCGGTGTGCAGCGCTCCGAGTTGCCGCTCACGGAGGGCGAGCAGCGCCTCCCATGACTTGTCGCGCGCGACGCCCTCCTCGAGCTTGCGGCTCTGGGCGCCGGCCTGCCGCTCCTGCTCGGCCAGCCTTTGCGCGAGCGCCGCGACCTGCTCGTTGCGCTCGGCAAGCGATGCCTCGAGCGCCGCGTTGCGCGCCGCGATCTCGGCCATTTCCGCGTTGAGCCGGGCGACTTCACGGTCGAGCTCGTTCAGCTCGTCGACGAATGCCTGCTCGCTATCGACGTACGGCGTGTGGTGCTGTCGGGTCTTCATCGACGTTCCTATCAGGCGAGCGAATCCGCCAGGCATTCCGGTTGCAGGGTTCCTGTGTCGCGCGCGATCTCCGCGAACAGCCGGGCCGAATCGAAGCGCTTCTCCCAGGAATTTGTCTCGCGAAACCGCATCACCGACTGCGCGTCGCTGCGGTGCCGAAGCGCTTCGCCGAAGACCTCCGCGTAGCCCGCGCGCGCGCCCAGCAGGAAGACCCCGTCCTCCTCGGATCGCGTCGCCATCTCGCCGAAGGCGCTGCTCACCACCGGCACGCCCATCGCGCGGCACTCGTAGAACTTGATCGGGTCGACCGAGGATGTGAGCAGGTTCCTCTTGAACGGGATCAGGCCGACGTCGAAGTCGCGGATCGCCATCGGGACCTGCGCGTGCCCTACCGCCGGCCGGAGCTCCACGTTGGCCGGAAGCTCCCGCGGCGGCTTCGAGAACAGCGGCCCGATCAGGCGGAAGTCGCAGTCCGGGCGGCTGCGCGCGAGGTCCGAGACCAGCTCCCAGTCGAACCACCAGCCGAGCGTGCCGGCATAGCCGATCAGCGGGCGCGCGGCATCCCGGCGCTGCTCCCGCGGGCCCGGCAGGTCGCTGCGGCAGCCGTTGAGCACCAGTACCACGTCGCGCGCTTGCTTCGAGAACTTCTGCGCGAGGTTGGTCGACGAGGCAAGCACGCGCGAGACGCGCTGCGCGATGGCGCGTTCGTAGCGTGTCATCGACCATCGCGAGATGCCCGCGTAGAACGCGGGGAAGTCGTCCATCGCGTCGTACATCGACCACGCGACCGTCAACGTGCTCAGCATCGTCAACGCCAGCGCGGAAGGCTTGCCGATCACGAGCGCGGTTTCCCCGGCGAGCGCGAACGCATTCGCCTTGCGCACGATCGAGGTCCACAACGGGCCGTTGCATGCGGCGACGACGGGAATGGGCTCCAGCGGCAGCGCGAGCGCGCGCAGCACGGTCAATCCCTCCGGCACCTCGCGCCAGCTCGTGCCGTTGTTGCCCTTGAGGCGCATCAGGTCGGCGAGGATCGGCAGGCGCGTGGGATAGGGATCGATCCACAACACCTCGCCATTGGTGCTCTTGCGGAAATAACTCACGAATTCGTGGGGCCGCTGCACGAAGCTGCACCAGGGAACCGGGGAGAGATAGATCAGGCGCATGCCGCGAGATGCGTTGTGACGACGCGGGCGATGCGGGCCGCCGCGTGGCCGTCTCCATAGGGGGAGTGCCCGCGCGCCATCGCGCCATAGGCCGTCGAGTCGTCGAGCAGCCGCTGCGCTTGCGAGACGATCGCGTTGAAATCGGTTCCGACCAGTTGCGCCACGCCTTCCTGCACCGCTTCCGGGCGCTCGGTCGCGCGCCGCAGGACCAGCAGCGGCTTGCCCAGGGCGGGCGCCTCTTCCTGCACGCCGCCGGAATCGCTGAGGATCAGGTAGGCGCGCCGCATCGCGGCGACGAACGAGGGATAGCCGAGCGGCTCGCACATCACGACGCGCGAGAGATTTCCCAGCAGGCGGTTGGCGGTATCGCGCACGGAGGGGCTGGGATGGACCGGATAGAGGACCTGCACGTCGGGATTGCCCGCCAGCAGCGTGCGGACCGCGCGGCAGACGCATTCCAACGGCGCGCCGAAATTCTCGCTCCGATGGGTGGTCAGCAGGATCAGGCGTTTCGCCGGGTCGAGCCGCGCGGGCAATGCGCACTCCCGATTCGCCACGCTCAGCAGGGCATCGATCACCGTGTTTCCGGTCACCACGATGTCGGCGTCCGGCACGCCCTCGCGCATCAGGTTGCTGCGCGAGACCTCGGTCGGCGCGAAATGCCATTTCGCCAGCCGCCCCGCCACGATGCGGTTCATCTCCTCCGGGAACGGGTCGCGCAGGTTCCAGGTCCGTAGTCCCGCCCCCACGTGGCCGAACGGGATCGCGTGGTAGAAGCTGGCCAGCGCGACCGCCATCACCGTCGTGGTGTCGCCCTGCGCGAGCACCACGTCGGGACTTTCGGTCCGCAACACGTGATCGAGCTCGAGCAGCAACCGGCCCGCGAGCCGGGTCAGCGCCGGGTTCGACGGCAGGATCTCGAGGTCGATGTCCGGCGCGATATCGAAATGCCCGAGCGCCTGGTCGAGCAGGTCGGGATGCTGCGCGGTCGCCAGCACGCGCACGGCGAGGCTCGGATCGCCTCTCAGCGCCACGATGACCGGCGCCATCTTGATCGCTTCCGGGCGAGTGCCGACCACGCAGAGGATGCGGCGCGTCATCGGCTAGCGCCTTCCGCGATGGCCCGGGGCCATCGGGACTACCATGCGGTTGGCAGGTGCCATGTGCGCCAATTACCAAGTGTTAATCGACGACCTAGGCTAGACTCAAAAAACGGGGCTTTCTGTTCGTTGGCGAACATACTTCGACGTCGAATTCGCCAGCATCCGCTTTTGCGCCATCCCGCCCCGCCGTGCAGCTCCACCTCCCCCCGAAAGGAGTGTTCCCATGCTTGGCCTGACCTCACTCGGTGTCATCCATACCGCGTTCAGCCTGGTCGCGGTAGCGGCGGGAATCGTCGCTTTCTTCCGCTACAAGGAGATCTCGCCGCGCACCCTGGCCGGCAAGGTCTATATCTTCACCACCGTGGTCACCTGCCTCACCGGATTCGGGATCTTCCAGCACGGCGGGTTCGGCAAGCCGCACGCGCTCGGGATCATCACGCTCGTGGCGCTGGGAGTGGCGGCGGCGGCGGGATACACCCATTTCTACGGGCGCTTCTCCCGCTACGTGGAGACGGTGGCCTACTCGGTGACCTTCCTGTTCCATCTCATTCCCGGCATCACCGAGACCACGACGCGCCTGCCGCTCGGCCATCCGCTGCTGCCGAACGCCGACGCGCCCGAGCTCCAGGTCGCGGCCGGCGTCCTCTTCGTGATCTTCCTGGCAGGCGCGACGCTGCAGGTGCGCCGCTTGCGTGCGCAGCCCGCTCCCAGCGCGAAAAAGGCCGCCTCCCCGGGCTACGGCTTCCTCGACGACGAGGAGACGCGCACTTCCTGAAGCGCGGTATGACTATTGCTATGCCGGGAGCTAGCTCTTGAGCTTGCCCGCGAGGAATGCCTTCACTTGTCGCGCATATTCCGGCGAGATCTCCCCGAGGATGCCGCGCTTCGACGCGGGGATGTGGGCGGCGCTCTCGTCGCCGGCTTCGAATACGTAGTGGTCGAAGATCGCGCCCCACGCCTTGCGCTCCTCGGGGGCGAGGTGGCGCAGGTTGAGCAGGCAATGCAGCAGCGGCTCGAGCGCCGAGTCGGAGCGCTCGGCCGACCCCATCGCGCCCTTCCACCAGTAGTTGACGAGCATGTTGTGCCTGGAGAGCGACTCGACGTGATGCCACCAGAGCGCGGGGATGTAGAGCGCATCGCCGGGCTCGAGCTCGGCAACCTGTGCGGCGGCGAGCGCCTCGCGGAATCTCGGGAAGCGCGCGAAATCGGGCTCGCGGAACGAGACCAGGCTGATGGGCGTGCCGGTGGGCGCGTAGCCGATCGGCCCGATGTAGAGGTTCGCAATCTGCTCGGGCGGGAAGAGCGTGAAGCGCCGCCGGCCGCTCACCACGCAGGCCACGTTGTTCGACTCGTCGAAATGCGCCGGCGTGACCACCGCGTTGCCGAGCCAGATGCGCGGCGCGATCGCAGGGTCGAGCATCGCGAGCCGGTTCTCGGCCGCGAATCCCGGCAGGCAGTCGGCGATCGGCGAGCTCTGCACCACGACCGCGGGCTTGTTGCCGAACGCGGCATAGCGCAGCAGCTTCTCGTTGACCGCCGTGATCGGCGCCTGGCTGCGCGTGTAGTTGAAGCCGTTCATGCCGTCGGCGTAGAAGATCCGCCCCTTCACGTGCGGCGGCATCATCAAGACGTCGACGGGTTTGCCGCTATCGAATCCGTGGAGGTATCCGGCGAGGGCTTCGGGCGATTGCAGCGCGTGGCGCACCGCCGGCCAATCGCGTGCTACTCCCCGCAGCACAGCGGGGCGGTATGCCCCGAGGATCTCGTTCGCGAACGTTTCCGCATCGACGTCATGCCACTCGGGGATCGGGCGCGGCTCCTGGGCCATCCCCGTAGTTTAGCCCGACAAAAAACCGGGGACAGACCACGGTTTCCCG
>JANPHA010000333.1:0-11738 GCA_031424255.1 Burkholderiales bacterium
CGATTCTCAATTGGGGAGTCTGACCCCGGTATTGGCCCCCGGTATTGGCCCATTGAGGAGTCTGACCCCGGTATTGGCCTAGACTACGGGCATGCCTGACCCGACCCAAATGGTCCTCGGCGAGGATTACGCCGACATCCGCGAGAGCGTGCACGCGATCTGCGAGGGCTTCCCCGGGGCCTACTGGAGGGAGCTCGAGGATCGCCAGGCCTATCCCGACGAATTCGTGAAGGCGCTCACCGACGCCGGCTACCTCGCCGCGCTGATTCCCGAGGAGTACGGCGGCTCGGGATTGCCGCTGCGCGCCGCGGCGGTGATCCTCGAGGAGATCCACGCGTCCGGATGCAGCGCGGGTGCATGCCACGCGCAGATGTACATCATGGGGACTCTGCTGCGCCACGGCAGCGCCGCGCAGAAGAAGCGGTACCTGCCCGAGATCGCCGCGGGACGGCTGCGCCTGCAGGCCTTCGGCGTGACCGAGCCCACCACCGGCTCCGACACGACGCAACTGAAGACCCGCGCGGTGCGCGACGGCGACCACTACGTGATCACGGGACAAAAGGTGTGGATCTCGCGCACGCTCTACTCGGACCTGATGCTGCTGCTCGCGCGCACCAAGCCTGTGGAGCAGTGCAGGAAGAAATCCGACGGGCTCTCGGTCTTCCTGATCGATATCCGCGATGCCAAGGGCCAGGGCCTCGAGATCCGCAAGCTTCCCGCGATGATCAACCACAACACGACCGAGCTCTTCTTCGACGGGCTGCGCGTGCCCGCGGACAGCTTGATCGGCGAGGAGCATCGCGGCTTCAAGTACATCCTCGACGGCATGAACGCGGAGCGCATCCTGGTCGCGGCCGAGGCGCTTGGGGATGCGCGCTTCTTCATCCGCAAGGCATCGGCGTATGCGAGCGAGCGCGTGGTCTTCGGCCGCCCGATCGGCCAGAACCAGGGCGTGCAGTTCCCGATCGCGCGCGCCTACGCGGAGACGCGCGCCGCCGATCTCATGAACCGCAGCGCCGCTGCGCTCTTCGCCGCGGGCAAGGAATGCGGCGAGGAGGCCAACATCGCCAAGCTCCTCGCCTCGGAAGCGGCGTGGCACGCGGGCGACACCGCGATGCAGACCCACGGCGGCTTCGGGCTCGCGCGCGAGTACGACATCGAGCGCAAGTGGCGCGACACGCGGCTCTTCCAGATCGCGCCGATCTCCACCAACCTGATCCTGTCCTATATCGGGGAGCACGTGCTGGGGATGCCGCGCTCGTACTGATTCCTTCAGCGGGAGTGGGTGGTCATCGCCTCGAGCACGCGGCGGCGATTGACGCCGGTGATCTCGGTGCGCACCACGGCCGTCAAGAGCCCGTGATGCACGAGTTTCGAGCGCGCGCGCAGCGTCGTGCCCTGGCCGGGACTCACGAAGGCCGCCGAGATGCCGGTGAGCGACCAGTTGTGCGGCACGGCGGCCTGCGCGGTCGAGGCCGCGAGGCCGAGCAGGATTCCGCCCTGCGCATGGCCGACGCGATTGGCGACGTGCGCGCCATTCTTCATCTTCGCGGCCGCGCCGTCCTTGACGCGATGCGGCGCGAATCCCCAGAAGTGGCGGATGAAATCGCCCTGCGCCGCCGGATCCGCGAGCGTCTCCTCCGCGTGGCGCAGCACGTGCAACTCCGCTCGCGTGAGGTCCTTCAGCGCGAGCGGCGCGGGCGCGTCGCGCCGCTCGATCGGCAGCGGGTGCAGCGCCACGCCCGCCGGGGCTTCGAGCGCCATGAAGGAGCCGTGCCCGTGGCAGATCGCCACACCGCCGCTGCGCACCACCACGCGGCTCAAGCCCTGCCGCTCCGAGGCGCCGAAGAAGCCGGCGAATTCGCCCTCCGCATCCACATCGTCGGACGCGCGCGCGCCGGTGAACTGCAGGCTCATGGCGACCGTCGCGAGGCGCGTGGCGGGATCGAGCGTGGCACGGATGCTTTGCGCGAGCGCCATGTCGGCCGCCATCGCGATCGCGCCGATATTCGCCTGGCCGTCGGCGTCGATGCAGTGCGGACCCGAGGCGAACATCGCGCGCATGCCATGCGGCGCCGGCGCGAACGTGATGTCGAGCAGGTTGCCGGCGAAATGGAAGCCGGGCTCGCGGTTCATCGCGAGGGCGCGCAGCACGCGGGAGCGAATGGTTTCGGCCGCGGTCATCGCGCCGCCTTGAGCACGGTCGGCTCGAAGTGCAGCGTCTCGCCCTGGCCCTGCGAGAGCCACATGCCGCCTTCCTGGATGGTGCAGTCGAGGCGCATGTTGCGCTCCGCCAGCTTCTTTACCACGTCGCTCACCTCGCTCGGAATCGCGATCACCGCGACGTTGTCGAGCTTCTCCATCGCCGCCTGGTTCTGGTTCCACCACATGTCCGCGCCGCGCCCGCCGTAGATGAAGACCTGCACGCCTTGCGAGCGGCCCGAGGCCTTGCGGATCTCGCGCTCGTCGGGCAGGCCCACGTCGATCCAGAGCTCGATCGCGCCCGTCAGGTCCTTCTTCACCAGGTCGGGCTCGCCTTCGCTCGACAGGCCGCGGCCGAATTCGAGCCGCTCGTCGGCGTTCAGCGCGAACGCGAGGATGCGCACCATCATGCGTTCGTCGGTCTCCGACGGATGGCGCGCGATGGTGAGCGCGTGCGTGGCGAAATGGCCACGATCGAGATCGGAGACCTGGAGCTCGGCCTTGAAGATGGTGGACTTGAGCGCCATTCAGCGCGGTGTCACCGGGCCCGCCGCGGGCCAATCGGTGTCGCCGACGCGCGCGAGGTTCATCTCGAAGATGCGCACCGGCTCCTGCCCGGCGACGATGCGCTCGCCGATCTCGCGCAGCTTGTTGTCCTTGATGATCGCGGTGTAGACGATCTTCGCCGGGCCCATCGGAATTTCCCAGGTGTAGCCGTCGCCCGTGGGCCGGATCGCGAAGTCGCCCGCATGGCCGAGCGCGTACGAGCGCAGGGTGTACGCCTTCGCCTCGGGATCGAACGAGATGATGCCGAGCGCGTTGAAGGTGACCTTGCCCTGGTCGTCGTAGCCGCGCCCCTCGATCACCTTGACCGAGCCGTCGAGGAACGCGCCGATGCGCTCGGTCTGCGTGATCGCATGCTTCTCGCCCGAGGGCCGCAGCGTCCACGCCGACCCGCGCCATACGCCGTCCAGGGCCGCGAACGCGGCCATCGCCTCCTTTTGCGCGGCGATCAACGGCGCCGGGTTGCGCTGCACCTGCGCGGAAGCGGAAATCGAAAGTGCCAGCAGCGCTGCCGCCATGCCGATTGTTTTCACTGTCCCTCCCATCATTCGAGTTTGAGCCCGCCCTCGCGCACGACGCGCCGCCAGCCTTCGAGCTCGTCGCGCAGGACCGTCGCGAGATCCGCGGGCGCGCCGCTGAACGCATCCGCGCCCTCGGTCTCGAAGCGCTTGCGCATCTCCTCCTGCGCGGCGGCCTCGTTGATCGCCTTGTTGAGCAGGCGGACACTGTCCGCCGGAAGGCCGGGCGGGCCGACGATGCCCCACCAGGTCTCCACGCTGAAATTCTTCACTCCCGCTTCGAGCACCGTGGGCACGTTGGGGAAGAGCTTCGAGCGCGCCGCCGACGTGGTCGCGATCAGCCGCACCTTGTCGCCCTTCACCTGCCCGAGGATCGTCGGCACAGTCGCGAAGAAGACCTGCGCTTGCCCGCCGATGAGATCGATGGTCGCGGGGCCGCTGCCCTTGTACGGCACGTGCGTCATCCTTGCGCCGGTGCGCTGCACGAAGAGCTCGCCCGCGAGATGGTTGATGCTGCCCTGGCCCGCGGAGACATAATTGAATGCATCGGGCTGCTTCTTCGCCGCGTCGACCAACTGCGCCACGCTGGCGATCGGCAGGTCGCGGTTCACGACGAGCAGCAACGGGCCGCGGCCGAGCATCGCGATCGGGGTGAAATCCCGGAGGATGTCGTAGGGCAGCTTGCGGTCGGTCGCGGCGACGGTCACGAAGGTCGAGGTGATGAAGAGCAGCGTGTAGCCGTCGGGCTTCGCCTGCGCGACTTGCGCCGCGGCGATCGCCCCGCCCGCGCCGCCGCGATTGTCGATCACGACCGGCTGGCCAAGCCGGTCGGAGAGCAGCTTGCCGAGCTCGCGCGCGAGGCTGTCGGTGCCGCCGCCGGGCGCGAACGGGACCACGAGCGTGATCGGGCGCGAGGGATACGGCTGGGCGAAGCAGAGCGGGGGAGTGAGCGCGGCAAGCGCCAGCAGCAGCTTCAGGAATGTTCTCATCGCCCCATTTTACCGTCCGCGACTCGCTACAATGCGCCGATGAAGATCCTCGTGATGCCCGGCGACGGGATCGGCCCTGAAATCACCGCCGCCACGGTGCGCGTGCTGGAGCTCGTCAGCAAGAAATTCTCGCTCGGCCTCGAGCACGAGTATCGCGATGTCGGCCTCAAGACGCTCGCGAGCGCCGGGACCACCTTTCCCGCGGAGGTGCTCGAAGCGTGCCGCGCGGCCGACGGCATGGTGCTCGGCCCCGTCTCCCACCAGGACTATCCGCCGCGCGCGCAGGGCGGCATCAATCCGTCGGGCGAGTTGCGTATCCGGCTCGACCTCTACGCGAACATCCGCCCGAGCCGCTCGCGCGAGGGCATGAAGCACTGGGGCCGCACGCCGATGGACCTGGTGATCGTGCGCGAGAACACCGAGGGCTTCTATGCCGATCGCAACATGCACGTCGGGCCCGGCGAGTTCATGCCGACGCCGGGTGTGGCGATCGCGCTGCGCAAGGTGACCGCGAAGGCTTCCGAGCGGATCGCGCGCAGTGCCTTTGCGCTCGCGATGTCGCGGCGCAGGAAGGTGACGGCGGTGCACAAGCAGAACGTGATGCGCGTCTCCGACGCGCTCTTCCTCGAAGAAGTGCGCAAGGTCGGGAAGGAATATCCGCAGGTCGCCTACGACGAGCAGCTGGTCGATTCGATGGCCGCGATGCTGGTGCGCGACGCCGCGCGCTACGACGTGATCGTCACCACCAACATGTTCGGCGACATCCTCTCCGACGAGGCGGCCGAGCTGTCCGGCAGCCTCGGGCTCGGCGGCTCGGTGAACGCGAGCGACATCCATTGCATGGCGCAGGCGCAGCACGGTTCCGCGCCCGACATCGCCGGGAAGGACCGCGCCAATCCCACGTCCCTGCTGCTTTCCGCCGCGATGCTGCTCGAGTGGCTCGCGATCCGGCATCGCGACGAGAACTTCGCGAAGGCGTACCGCGCGATCGATGCGGCGATCGATGCGCTGCTCGCCGATCCCGCTCGGCGAACCGGCGATCTCGGCGGCAAGCTCGGCACCAAAGCCTTCACCGACGCCCTGTGCGCCGAGCTCTCCCTCCCCCTTGGGGGAGGGCCGGGGAGGGGGATGCCTCGGAGTGATGCTGGCTGAAAATCTTGGGACGCAGATGAACGCAGATAAAAGCACGCAGATGAGCGTGGTGATGACAACTGATCAACGCAACGCTTTGGCCAGGAACTCAGCCGGTGAGGCCCACCCGAGGGTTTCGCGAGGCCGCTGGTTCAATTCTCGAGCAATTGCATTGAGTTTGTTTTGCGAATGCACGGAAAGGTCTGTCTTTTTGGGGAAGTACTGTCGTAGCAGTCCGTTGGTATTCTCGTTGCTGCCGCGCTGCCAGGGGCTTTGCGGGTCGCAGAAGTAGATCTGGACGCCAGTGTCTATCGTGAAATTCACATGACCCGCCATCTCATGCCCTCGATCCCAGGTTACAGAGCGCTGCAACTCGCTCGGAAGCTTGAGGATCTTGCGCTTGAGGGCGGCAATCACGGTGTCGGTATCCTTGCCCTCCAGCTTCATGAGCAGCGTGTAGCGCGACGATCGCTCGACGAGAGTGCCGATGTAGGTGTTCCTCGAGCCGGCAATGAGGTCGCCTTCCCAATGCCCCGGAACCGCGCGATCTGCCGCCTCAGCCGGCCGTTCACTGATGGAGATCGCGCCCTGGATTTGTCCGCGACGGCCTTGGGAGCGGTTGCTGGCCGGCCGCCGCATGGGTTGGGCGCGTCGCAAGTTGGCAACCAGCTCTTTCTTAAGAGCGCCGCGACTTTGGACGTAGAGAGTTCGGTAGATGGTTTCGGGAGACACGCGCAGATTGTGGTCCAGCGGGAACTCTCGCTCAAGCGACCGGGATATTTGCCTGGGAGACCAGCGCCTTGAGAGCCGCTGCGCTACCAATCGTCGCAGCGTTGCGTTGCTTGCCAGCACGCATGCCCTTGGCCTGCGAGCTCGTAGCCACGCGCGCTCGTCCGCTTCGCTTGCACGGTAAGTCTCGGCACCGCCATTTCGCTCCACCTCGCGGCTTATCGTCGAAGGCGCTCGGCCCAAGTTCTTTGCAATCGCCCTCAACGTGTCACCCGCGGACAAGCCCCTGGAAATCATCTCGCGATCGAGGCTGGACAGCGCTCGTGGCGAGCGCGTCCGGCTCCGTGGCGGCATTCCGCCAGAGCGGCGCAACTCCCTCTCCACCCTCGCACGCGAGACAGCGAGCGCCCGCACAATATCTGCCATACAGGCACCCTTCTGCCACTGTGCCCACACCGACTGAGCCTGCTCATACGTCAACCTTGTTCTCTTCGACATGCACCACCTCCTTGACTAGCATTGGATCAGAGGTGTTGCGTCGATCAGTTGAAATCACAGTGGATGATTTCAGAATCGCGTATTCATTTCGTGGCTGCGGTAAACGTAGACGGAAATTCCTTGGAAAATTATCCCCGATCATCGGCGTGCTTTTATCTGCGTTCATCTGCGTTTCCAAGGATGTTTACTCGCAGTTTCCCCGGCGCTCGCATCGCCCAAGAAAACAAACATGATTTCCGGAGAGAGAACAAATGAACCATCACCGCCGCAAGCTCATCGCAACCCTGTCCTCGCTACCGATCCTCTCGATCGCTCCCGTGTTCGCGCAGGAGAAATGGCCGACGAAGCCGATCAAGGTGCTGGTCGGCTTCCCGCCCGGAGGGGGAGCCGACGCGATGGCGCGCCTGGTCGCCGCCAAGCTGCCGGAGAAGCTCGGCCAGCCGGTCATCGTCGACAACCGCACCGGCGCCACCGGGACGATCTGCTCGGAGCTCGTCGCCAAGGCGCCCCCGGACGGCTACACGCTGCAGCTCGCGCACATCAACTCGAACGCCATCGGCCCGCAGCTGATCGGCAAGGGCCGCTTCGATCCGATCGCCGACTTCACCCCGATCGCGTTGATCGGCATCACGCCGCAGATGCTCTGCCATCACCCCAAGCACCAGTTCGCCGATGTGCCGGCGCTCATCAGGTACGCGAAGGAAAACCCCGGCAAGCTCACGTTCGCCTCCTCGGGTGTCGGCAGCATCCAGCACATCGCCGCCGAGGCGTTCAAGCTGCAGGCCGGGGTCGACCTGCTGCACGTGCCGTTCAAGGGCACCGGAGAAGCGCTCGCGGCCCTCATCTCGGGGGACGTGGATCTCACCTTCAGCTCGACCGGCTCGGCGCTGCCGCAGGTGAACGCGGGCAAGCTCAGGCTGCTCGCGGTCTGCTCTCCGAAGCGCCTGCCCACGCTGCCGAACGTGCCGGCGGTCGCGGAGACGCTCAAGGGCTACGACATCGCGACCTGGTACGGCCTCGCGGGCCCGGCGCACCTGCCGAAGGAAATCGTCACGCGCCTGAACCACGAGGTGGCGGCGATCCTGCGCGAGCCCGATGTCGCGAAGCGCATGAAGGATCTCGACGCCGAGGTGAGCCCCGGCGGAAGCCCCGAGCAGTTCGCGGCGTTCTGGAAGAAGGAGATCGAGAAGTACCGCAAGCTGATCGCCGACGCGAAGATCGAGGCGGCGTGACGAGCGCGCGCTAGCAGGAGGTCGCCTGCCTCACGCCGCGCAGCTCCGGCCACGGCCTTGCGCCGCGGGTGGCCTTCGACACGGCGAAGAACACCTGCATGCGCTCCGCGCCGCACAGGCGGTGCGCGACCTCGAGGTTGAGCCGCAGGTCCTCGCCCTTGCCGAACGCGTTCCAGGTGTGGATCGCGCCCGCATAGGCTTCCTTCCATCCGGTGGGGGCCGCGAGCGGATGCAGCACGACCGCGGTCATCACCGGAAACTCCTCGAGCTTGCGCGCGCGCGCGACGTTTTCCATCAACCCGTCGAAGTACACCGCGAGCCCGCGCTCCAGATGCGCGGCTTCCATCGGCACCGGCTTGATGTCCCAGAGGAAGACGTAGGTGAAGCCGTCGTCGGCGCCGAATTTCCCCCACTGGGGCGAGAAGCGCACGTGCTCGGAGCCCTCGAACGGGATCGACGGCGCGAACGCGAGCGGGAACTGGAAGGTTTCGGTTCGCCAGTCGGCGGGTGCTGCGATCGGGGGCGATGGCGCGGCCGGAGGTGGCGCCTGTGCGGCGGCCGGCAGGGCGACCGCGAGCAATATCGGGGCGAGCGTGCGCCGAAACGACACTACTTCGCCTTGAGTCCTTTGCGGAGAAGCTCCGCCGTGACTTCGCTCAGGCCTTCGCCGCGCTTCTGCGCGACCGCCTGCACTTCCTTCACCAGGTCGCCGGGCAGTTTCACCGCGAACGCCAGCAGGCCGAGCTCGCGATCGCGCTCGCGCTGCTCCCTGCGATCCATCGGCGCATTGGCATCCTTGCCGTAGCGATCGTTGCCGCTGCCGAAGCCGCCGGCGGTGATCTTCTTGCCGAGCATCTTCTCCAGGTCCGCTTTCTTCATCTGTTGCCTCCTGCCGCGATTATAGAGCGTTAATCCGGGGTCAGACTCCGCAATTCAGCGCTGGCGCGGATAGACGCGCGCTTCCCACGGCTGCGGCCGGTAGGCGGGATCGAACTGGCACGGATCGCCGCGCGCGGAGCGGCTCAGGTTTTCGCAGGCCGCGACGACCTCCGCGGTATCGGGGCGCTTGCCGGAATCGATCCAGCCGAGCAGCGCGCTCAACGTGGCGAGGTACGCGGCCGCGTTGAGATGCGCGTGCTCCTTTTCCCGGGTGAAAATCTGCATCAGCCGGGCGGCGTTGCCGGCCTTTTCGAGCGTCTCGCGATAGACCGACTCGTGCTCGACGAACGCCGTCGGATCGCCGATCGCGTGCAGCGTGAGCACCGGCACCGACACCTTGCCGCCCAGGTCGCCGTCCAGGGAGAACTGCGCGAGGCCCTCGGGATCGGGACGCAGGCGCGCCACACCCGCGTTCAGCGCGCGATCGTCGTGCGTGCCCCGATACTCGACTCCGAGCGTGGAGAACGGATTGCGCCCGCCGAGGCGGCGCTCGACGATGTCGGCGCCGACGAAGGTCGCCCACGCGAGCTGCGCCGCCAGGGTGCGCTCGGGCACGCGGCTCGCGGCAAGGAGGTCGGCGAGGTTGCGCCTCTGCGCCTCGCTGCGTCGCGGCGTCGGCAAGCCCGAGCCGGTGCACTCGTTCACGCGCACGCGCAGGTCGGCCGGAGTGAACTTCGGATCCACCGGCAGCTTTCCGCAGTAGTACTCGAACACCACGCGCAGGTCGATCCGATAGTCGTGGCCGCGCGTGGCCCCCGCGACGAAGCCGCTGGTGAGGAGGGCGCCGCCGAAGCTCGTCGGGTAGAGCTCGATCGCCTTCGCGGCGACATTCGCGCCCCAGCCCTGCCCGTGGATCACCGAGCGCCGCGGCGCCCCGAATGCGGCCACGAAAATCTTGCGCAGGTTTTCCGCATCCTCGGCGGCCGAGGTGACACCGTAGCCCGCGCGCCGGTACACGGTGCCGGCCCAGGCATAGCCCGCGGAAGGGAAGTCCATCCAGCGGTCGAGCTCGTTCATCGCGCGCTCGAGCGTCGGCGGCTTGAGCGCTACGTCGGCATGGGGATGGACGACGAGCGCCCGGTTCCACGCCGCGGGAATCGCGATCAGGTAGCGTGCGCCGTTCGCATCGAGGCCGCCGTAGCACTTCAGGTCGCGCGGCGCGGATTCCGGGCACGGCGCCGGCGATTGCGCGGCGGCGCTGCCCGCGGCGAGCGTGAGCGCCGCGAGCACGAGGCAGCGTCTTGTCATGGGCATCATCGATCCGCGATTATGCGGGATCGATGAAAGGGCGTTGATGAAAAGGAACTGGCGCGAGATCTACGCGCGGCTCAAGGTGCGCAGGAGCGCCATCGTGGGGCAGGGGCTGTTCGCCGGGACGCCGATCGCGAAGCGCGCGAAGATCGGCGAGTTCGAGGGCGAGCGGATCGGCCTCGCCGAGGCGCGCCGGCGGGCGAAAGGGCGCAGCATCATCGCGATCGTCGAGCTCGAGCGCCACGCGCTCGACGCGACCGCGAGCCCGCGCGGCTTCCGCTTCATCAACCACTCGTGCGATCCGAACACGTTCATCCGCTGCACGCCGCAGCGCGCGGAATTCTACGCGCGGCGCGCGATCAGGGCGGGCGAGGAGCTCACCGCGGATTACGGCGAGACGCAGCACGACGGAAAACTGCCGTGCCGGTGCGGGGCGCGCAAATGCCGGGGATTCCTGTGACGCCTCAGTGCTTGGTCGGGCTGCGCGGCATCGTCGATACGTCGGTGCGGCCGGGCACGAGCGAGGCGTTGAGCGCGGTCGCGAGCGCCGCCTCGCCGCTGACGATCGCGGCCCAGGCGATCTCGATGCCCTTGCGCTTGCCCTTCTGCACCAGCTTGAAGCCCTCGGGGCTCACGGTGAGCGTGAACTTCTCGCCATTGAGGTCGAGCTCACGCTTGAATGCGCTGTTCAGTTTGGTTGTCATGGTCTTCGCGATTCCTCGCCGAATGCGGCGTGCGGATGTACGAGGTTAGACCCGCCGCATGACGCCAGGATTTCCGGTACCAGTCCTTATGGACGATGGCGGACGGGGCGTTTGGAGCGCCTTTTCGGCGAGGCAACGGGCGAGGGAGGGGAAAGCTTGCCGGACTCGGGCTTCGGCGAAGGGGCTCGCTCAACGGCTTCCGGCGGGGGGTTCGGGGCGATTCCTGCGGGGCTGCGGACCATGCTTGCTTAACGCTCGACGCGAGGGAGGGTTTACGGACTAAGATCGCGGCATGAAGTTCCTGCGTTACCTGCTCCTGCTGGGCGCATGTTCGGCGGCCGCTGCCGGAGCATACGCGCAAACGGCGACGAATCCCCGCGTCTACGCGTTGATTTCCGCGGTCGGCTCCGAGATCCACGTGGTCCGCGAGCGCCCGCAAGTCGGTTCCAACCGCGAACCGTATCAACGCTTTGCACTGCAGGTACCGGATGCTAGCGTGGACGTGGCGGTATTGCGCGGCCTCGATCGCGCGCTCGCGAAGGACGATCCCGGCGCGCGCCGCCTGTACATGCGGTTGAACCCGGCCGAGGTGCGCGGCGTGCTGCCCTGCTGACGCCGCGCTTCGTGAACGGGAGCCGCGAGCAGCTCGCCCCGCGCCTGCATGGCATCGGCGTCTTCGTGCAGCCCCTCGAGCGAAACGCCTCCTGGCGCAGCGAGACCAGCGCGGATTTCCTGCCGCGCTTCGATCCCGATACGGTCTCCACGCACGGGGAAGCGGGACATGCGAGCCGCGTCATCGCCCCGTACTTCAACGCGCAAGTGTGGATTCTCGACGCGAAGACGCTCGCGGTGCTCGACACGCGCGAGCGCTACGATTTCGAGCGTATCCACGACGCCGATTCGGCGGCGCTCGACATCGATGCGGCGATCCCGCCCGAGAAGCTCGCCGAGCTGGTGGTGCGTTTCGTCGAGGAGTCGTGC
>JANPHA010000334.1:0-4820 GCA_031424255.1 Burkholderiales bacterium
TTCGCTCCCAATCACCCGCAGAAGGCGGACTGGGGCAAGCGCTCCATGCCGATTTCGAACGAGCTCTGGATCGAGCGGGAAGATTTCATGGAAGTGCCCTCGAAGGGCTTCTTCCGCCTCTACCCGGGAAACACCGTGCGCCTCAAGTACGGCTACGTGGTCCGCGTCACCGGATACTCCAAGGACGACGCCAGCGGCCTGGTGACTGAAGTGCACTGCGAATACTTGCCGGATTCGAAGTCGGGCACACCCGGCGCGGACACGTACAAGGTGAAGGGCGTGGTCCACTGGGTTTCCGCGGCGCAGGCCTACGAGTGCGAGGTGCGCCTCTACGATCGGTTGTTCAAGGTGCCGCACCCCGGAAGGGAGACGGGAAACTACCTCGACGACGTGAATCCGGAGGCGAAGAAATCCGTGAAGGCCTACCTGGAGCCGTCGCTGCAGCAGGCGCGGGCTGAAGAGCTGTTCCAATTCGAACGGCACGGGTACTTCGTGGCGGATCGACGCGATTCCGTGGCGGGCTCGCCGGTCTTCAACCGTGCGGTGACGTTGCGGGACTCCTGGGCCAAGTAGCCGATCGGAGGATGCACTGCATGGCGCTGCAGCAGCTCACCGAAGAGCAGATCCGCACCTGGACGCGCGAGCAGAAGGACCGCTGGTGGCTGGAGAACATCTATCGCGGGGACATGCCGCAGCTCACCCTGCGCTCCGCGATCACCGGATTCCTCCTCGGCGGAGTACTCGCCGCCACCGCGCTCTACATCGGCGGCAAGACCGGCATCACGATCGGGGTCGGCCTCACCTCGGTGATCCTCGCGTTCGCCCTCTATCGCGGGCTGAATGCCATTGGCTTCGCATCCGATTTCACCATTCTCGAGAACAACTGCACGCAGTCGATCGCAACCGCCGCGGCCTACATGACCGCGCCGATGATCGCGGTGCTCGCCTCCTACATGCTCGTGACCGGCAAGGTCATCCCGTGGTGGCACATGGTGACGTGGATGGTGGTGGTCGCGATCATCGGCGTGCTGCTCGCCTTTCCGCTGAAGCGCCGCTTCATCAACGAGGAGCAGATGCCGTTTCCCGAGGGGCGCGCGGCGGGCGTCGTGCTCGATGCGCTCTACACCGGAGCCGCGGGCGCCGGCATGTTCAAGGCGCGGCTGCTCGGCATCACCGCGGTGCTCGCCGGGACCTACCAGCTGCTGGTGAGCGACGGCTGGATGAACCTGCTGCAGTTCAAGCTGCTGCGCATGGACAAGTGGACGGGGATGAAGGAACCGTGGAATTTCCACGAGCGACTCGACACGTATTACTACGAGATGGCGACACAGCTGCACCTCGCGATTCCGCGGATCCTCGGCACCGACATCCGCCAGCTCGGGCTGCGTCTCACGCTCGACGCCGCGCTGCTCGGCGTGGGCGGGCTCATGGGGCTCGCGATCGCCACGAGCTGCCTGCTGGGCGGGTTCGTGAACTTCGTGATCCTCGCACCGATCATGATCCAGCACGGCGACATCATCGCGCGCATCGGCCCCACCGGCGCCGTGGTGCCGATCTCGCGCCCCGAGATCGTGAACCAGTGGTCGCTGTGGTGGGGTGTCACGATGATGGTAGTGGGCTCGATCGTGAGCCTCGTAGGGCGTCCCGAGATCATCATGGGCGCGCTGCGCAACCTGCGCGGAAAGAAAGCGCGGGGCACGGATGTGCTGCATCACATCGAGCTGCCGCTCTGGGTCTCGGCCGTGGGCATTCCGATCTTCGCAGTGCTCGGCGCCTGGGTCTCGCATGAATTCTTCGGCGTGCCGTGGCTGCTCGCATTCATCTCGCTGCCGCTGATCTTCGTGCTGAGCGTGATCTGCGCCAACTCGATGGCGCTCACCTCGTGGACGCCGACCGGGGCGTTGAGCAAGATCACGCAGTTCTCGATGGGCGCGATCGACCGCACCAACCCGGCGAGCAACCTGATTCCCGCGGGCATGACGGCCGAGATCGCCGCCAACGCCTCCAACCTGCTCTCCGACATCAAGCCGGGCTACATGCTGGGCGGCAAGCCGCGCCAGCAGGCGATCGGGCACGTGATCGGCATCTTCTCGGGAGCGCTCTGTTGCACGCCGCTCTTCTTCCTGCTTTTCCTGCCGCCCGACGCGAACGGCGTACGCTCGACCGCGACCATCGTCTCCGAGCAGTTCGCGATGCCCGCCGCGATCCAGTGGAAGGGTGTGGCCGAGCTCATCACCAAGGGCGTCTCCAGCCTGCCCACGAGTGCGGTCATCTCGATGATCGTGGCAGCGGTGTGCGCGGCGGCGATCGAGATCGCGAAGATCGTGACCAAGGGGCGCTTCCCGCTCTCGGCGGTCGCGATCGGCCTGGGCGTGGTGCTGCCCCCCGAGGCCACCTTCGCGATGTGGGTCGGTGCGATGATCTTCTGGTGGATGGGGCGCAGAAATCGCACGCCCGGCACCCGCGGGCATACGATCTGGGTGGAGGGCTACGAGTCGATCTGCGCGGGCCTCATTTCCGGGGCGGCGCTGATGGGCATCGGCAACGCGATCGTGAACGTATTGCTATGACGAGGAGCGGGACTTTGAGACTCTTTATCTTGTTGCTGGCGATGCTGGCTTCATTTTCCCTGCCGGGTTGCGCGGTCTCCGACAAGGATTCCTCCGCGCGCGAATGGCAGCGCAACGAATGCAACCAGATCATCGACAGCGAGGCGCGCGAGAAATGCATGAAACGCGTGGATTCGGAGTATGGGAAGGGGCGGTCTTAGCTGCCGGATGTACCGTGAGGCATCGTGGGCCATAGAGATCACCAATGATCGCTCTTCGTGGATATATCGCCGGACTAAGGACCGCGTTCTTCGTGGGTGTCTGGTCATTGATCGCTGCGATATTCATCTTTCTCGGCGTCATGAGGGGCAACTTTGGATACGTCGCAATCGCATTGGCCGTGGGAATTTTCGGCAGTCTCGTCACTCGAGCGCCCGATGAGACGCAAATCGAAGGCGCGTTTGGTTATTTTGGTCGCCGTCTAATCGCGGCCGCCATCACTCTGGCACTCGTCGGTGTTGTCATGGTGTGGGCGTGGTGATCTCGCGGTGCATGTTGGATTTGTAGCGAAAGACCATGCCCAGGTAGATGCATTCTACAAAGCGGCAGTGAACGCCGGAGGCAAGAGCAAGGAAGCACCTCGAGCCCGGCTCGAATACTATCCTGGCTACTATGCGACATGGGTGCTCGATCCTGACGGCCACGATATCGAGGTCGTTCACAAAGGCTAGATTGACCGTGAGCCACAATTGAGCACGGTGGTCGAGGAAGCGCCACGCCAGGTTCGAAGCGCAGTGTTCCTCCTATGGGCCTCGCTCCTGCTTGCGGTTGTCGAATGGTTCGCGTCGCAGTCCGGAGCGGAGATGCCCGACGAATTCGATTGGGTGACGCCCGCTGTGATGGCCTTTTTCTTTGCCGCAAACGGCTCCTTGATCCATCTCGCCTCCCACCGAAAGAATTGGGCGCGGATAGTTCTCCTCATCCTCACGATCTTGAGCGTCGTATCGCTTGTGCTTTTCCTTGTGGTTTGGCCTACCGACCTGGAGAACGATCCGTGGTGGTCCACGCTGCTCACCAGTGCAAGTTTCGTCGCCGATCTCGTCGCCATGACCTGGTTGTTTTCCGGGCCGGCGAATAAATGGTTCAGGATCGCTGCCGGGTTATGACCCAGCCACAACGCGATTCAGCGGAATATCGCGTAGCCGCTTCCTCGTCGCCGCGGCAATCGCATTCGCAACCGCCGCTCCCGCAGGCCCCTGCCCCGTCTCGCCGCTTCCAAGGTAGGGCAGCCCAGGCCGATCGATGATGTGCACCTGCACGCTCTCCGGCACCGCGTCGAAGCGCAGGATCGGATAGGTGGACCAGTCGATCGAGCGGATGCGCGTGTCGTCGAAGCTCACGCGCTCGTAGAGCGTCCAGCTCGTCGCCTGAAGGATCGCACCCTCGATCTGGTTGCGCAGTCCATCCGGATTCACGACCTGGCCGCTGTCGACCGCCGCAACTGCCCGCAGCAAGCGCGTACGGCCGGTGCGAGTATCCACCGACACCTCGGTCGCGACCGCGCAATACGCCGCGAGATTCTTGTAGCGCGCGAACGCGAATCCGTAGCCGCGGCCCGCGGGCGCGCGCCCGCCGCTCTTCCAGCCGAATTCCGCCGCCGCCTTCGCGACCACGTCCTTCGCCCTCGCGTCCTCGAGGTGACGCAGGCGAAACTGCACCGGGTCGACGTTCGCCGCCAACGCAAGCTCATCCATGAAGCTCTCGATCGCGAAGACATTGACGTACGCACCAAGCGCCCGCAGAGCGGAGACGCGCACCGGCATTGTCGGAAGGAAATGGTGCACCACGCGGACACCCGGAATCACGTAGAGCGGAATCGCGTTGCGATCGCCCAGGCCCTCGGGCGAGCGCTGCACCTTCGCCACCGGCGGGACGAACGCCTTCGACATGTGGCGCCCGGCGATCAGCGATCCCGCCGGGCCGGGGCGCGTCGAGTGCGTGTTGCTCCACACGCCGAAATCCCAATCGACGATCTTGCCGCTGCCATCGAGCGTGGCGCGCACCTTCGCGACCATCGCGGGGCCGAACGGCTCCCAGGCATGCTCCTGCTCGCGCATCCACTGAACGCGCACCGGGCGGCCTTCGAGTTTCGTTGCGATCAGGGCGGCATCGGCGGCCGCGTCGTCGGCGCCGTTGTGCCCGTAACAGCCCGCGCCTTCCGCGTGGATGAGGCGCACCTTATCCGGCGTCATGCCGAGCATCTCCGCGATC
>JANPHA010000335.1:0-3581 GCA_031424255.1 Burkholderiales bacterium
CGGAAACCGCCGATGAACGCCGATGAACACCGATGCTTTGCTGAACGTTTCTCGGACAGCCTGAGAAGATTCCTTGGGGCGTTCCGATTCTCCGATGGAAGGGGAAGCATCGGCGTTCATCGGCGTTCATCGGCGGTTTCAAGGCCTTCTCCTCGCCATGCCGCGCTGCTACTCGTCGCGACGGCATTGGCTGCGCATGCAGCGGATCCGCGCAAGGTAATCCGCACCGCGACGACCAGCGCGGAGCGCGGCTTCGATTGCGCGCGGGAATCCGACGAGATGACCGGCACGCTGTGCGACAACATCTACGACGCGCTGCTGCAGTACGACTATCTCGCGCGCCCGATCAAGCTGCAGCCGCGCGCCGCGAGAGCGATGCCGGAGATCACCGACGGCGGGCGCACCTACACGTTCCGCCTGAAGCCGGGGATCTACTTCACGCCCGACCCGGCTTTCGAGGGCACGCGGCGCGAGCTCGTCGCCGCCGACTACGTTTTCAGCCTGAAGCGCTTCTTCGATCCGCAGGTGCGCTCGCAGTGGGCGTTCCTGCTCGAGGGCAAGATCGCCGGCACCGAAGCCGTGGTCGCGGAGGCCAAGCGCACCGGCAAGTTCGACTACGACCGGCCGATCGAGGGACTGCAGGCGCTCGACCGCTACACGCTTCGCATCCACCTGGTCGAGCCCGACTACAACATGCTCTACATCCTCACGATGCCCGCGACCGCCGCGGTGGCGCGCGAGGTGGTCGAGCGCTACGGCCTCGCGTTGCCCGAGCATCCGGTCGGCACCGGCCCCTACAAGCTCGGCTTGTGGCGGCGTTCGGCACTGGTCGTGCTCGAAGCCAATCCCGATTATCGCGAGGAGTACTTCCACACCGAGGGCGGCGAGGATGAACGCGACGCGCGCATCGCGAAGCATCTCGAAGGCAAGCGCCTGCCGCTGGTGGGGCGCGTGGAGATCTATCCGATCGAGGAGCACCAGCCGCGCTGGCTCGCGTTCCTCAACAAGGAGCACGACTACATCCGCCCCGTGCCCGCCGAGTTCATCGACGTGGCGATGCCCGGCGGGCATCTCGCCCCCAACCTCGCGAAGATGGGCCTCGAGATCCGGCCCGACGAGGTGGCGTGGCTCACCTACACCACGTTCAACATGGAGGATCCGGTGGTCGGCGGATATACCCCGGAGAAAGTCGCGTTGCGCCGCGCGATCTCGCTCGGCTACCGCATCGACGAGGAGACCGCGATCATCTACAAGAACCAGGCGCTCACGACGCACTCGTACATCGCGCCGGGGATGGCGGGCTATCTCCCCGAGACCAGCCCCACGCTCGAATACAACCCGGCGAAGGCGAAGGCGCTGCTCGACATGTTCGGCTACGTGGACCGCGACGGCGACGGTTTCCGCGAGATGCCCGACGGATCGCCGCTCACGATCGACCAGGCCACCACGCCCGACCAGCGCGCGCGCCAGCGCAACGACAACTGGCGCCGCTCGATGGAGGCGATCGGGATCCGCATGACGTTCAACAAGGTGGAGAAGCTGCCCGACCTGCGCAAGCAGGCGCAGCTCGGCAAGGTGCAGTCGTTCACCTACGGCTGGATCGCCGACTATCCCGACGGCGAGAATTTCCTCCAGCTCTTCTGGAGCAAGTCGATCGGCGGCGCCAACTACACGCTCTTCCGCAACGCCGAGTTCGACCGGCTCTACGAGACGGTGAAGACGATGCCGGACTCACCCGGGCGCACGGCGCTCTACCGGCGCATGGTGCACATCCTCTGGGTCTACAACCCGTGGCGCGTGAACTCGATGATGCGCAACACCATCCTCATCCACCCGTGGGTGATCGGGTACAAGAAACATCCGTTCGCCCACGAGCCGTTCCGCTATCTCGACGTCGACCTCGACAAGGTGCGCTGATCAGCGCTGCAGGAACTCCCCGTTGCGGCTGATCATCGAGAGCTCGACATATTCGGTCCCGGTGTGATCGGTCGGGCTGTAGTCGACCTTGAGGCCGCCGAGATCGAAGTCGCGCAGGTTGTCGAGCGCGGCGAGGAAGCTCGCGCGCGTGAGGTTCTTGCCGCCGCGCCGCAATCCCTCGACCAGCACCTTGGCGGAGGCGAAGCCCTCCATCGCCTGGTGCGAGATCGGCACGCCGCCGTTCGAATCGCGCGCGAGCTTCTGCAATTCCCGCGCGATGCCGGTGGTCGCCATCTTCGGATTCGGGAAGACCTGCGTCACGATCACGCCGCGCGCGTTGTCGCCGAGCGACTTCACGAACGCCGCCGACGAGTTGTTGGAGAGCGTGATCAGCTGCACCGTCGATTTCGCCTTGCGCACCTGGCCGATGATGTCAGCCACGTTGGCGCCCGATCCGATCAGGAAAGCGGCCTGGGGATCGGCCTTCACCAGCGCCTGCACCGCCGCTTCGACCTTGCCGGTCGCGCGGTCGTAGGAATAGACGCCGACCGGCTTCAGGTTCGCCATGGCGAACCCCTTGATCGCGCCGGTGAGCGCGTCCTTGCCGAACGAATCCTCGACGTGGATGATCGCGATCCGGCTCATGCCCATCGAGCTCAGCTGCACGACGCCCTTTTCCGCTTCGAGCTGGTACTTGGCGCGCACGTTGAAGATGTACGGGTTCACCGGGTTGTGCAGCAGGTCCGCCCCGGTCGACGGTCCGACCAGCGGAACGCCCGTGGCCTTGAGGTGCGGAATGATCGCTTCCGAATGCGGCGTGCCGCGGTTCAGGAACAGCGCGAACACGTGCTTGTCCTCGATCAGGGTCTTGGCGTTCGCACCCGCGCGCTTCGGATCGAAGCCGTCGTCCATGCTGACGATCTCGATCTTGCGCCCGTTCACGCCGCCGTTCTTGTTGACCCAGTCGATATAGAGCTTGGCGCCGTCGGTGGTTTCCTTCACGCCGCCGGCGACCGTGCCGGTGAAGCCGGCGGTCTGCCCGATCAGGATCCGGTCCACCGTGACCCCCGGCGTCTGCGCGCCGGCCCCGAGGCTGGCGATGCCGATCGCGAGCGCCATCAGTGTCCTGTTCATGTCGTCCTCCCCTGTGAAACGTGCACCACCGTAGCACCTCCCCCTCCCGGGGAGCTATGATTTCGCGCACTCGAGCGCACTGCGAATGTAACGCGGCGCCACGGTAGAATCGGTCCATGGCCAGCGCACCCGCCTCCACCTCCCCCGCGAACGGCGCCTTCGGCACGATCCTGGTGATCGCGCTGGTGCTCGTGCTTGCGTGGCAGCTCGCGTATTGGACGTGGAAGTTCGCGGCACCCGGCCCGAGCGCCGCTTCCGCAACGACCTCCGCGGCCTCGGTCGATCTCGCGCTCGCCGCGCGGCTCTTCGGCGCCAGCGCAGGCGCGGGCCCGGCCAGCTCGCCGGACATCAAGCTGAAGGGCGTGATCGCGCCCACGCCCGGAACCACCGCCTCGGCGATCTTCGCGCGCACCGGCGGCAAGGACCTCGCGGTGTTCATCGACGGCGAGGTGCGGCCCGGCGTGAAGCTCGCCGAGGTGTTTCCCGACCATGTGATCGTCACGCGCGCCGGCGTGCGGGAGCGGATCGAT
>JANPHA010000336.1:0-18356 GCA_031424255.1 Burkholderiales bacterium
TCCCAAGGTCGCTTTCACTGCTTTCCGATTTCCTTCAGTTTCGATTGGATCGCCAAGCGGTCGAGCTTCGCTATTGGAAGATTGACCAGGAGCTCGATGCGGCGACGCAGGATCGTCGTCGCATCGCGAAATGCGGCTCGCTTCTGCCTGGCAGTTCAAGCCAGCTTGAAGTCAAGCCTCGACCGGAATTATTTCCTCGAGATCCCCAGGCGCCTCATGCGCTCCCACAGGTTCTTGCGGGTGATTCCCAGGCTTTGCGCGGTCCTCACGATCCTCCACTCGTGCTCCTCGAGCCGCTGGCGCACGAAGAGCCGCTCGCATTGCGCGAGGTGAGCGGCCAACTCCTCGCCGGATACTTCCGCGCCAGGGAGCGCAGGGGATCGGCCGGCCGTGTCGATCATCGTGGACAGCCTATGGGCCCCGGTTGAAGCGTCGTAGAAGAGGCACGCGTGCTCGATCACATGCTTGAGCTCGCGCGCATTTCCGGGCCAGTCGTGCTCGATCAGTTGATCGTCCAGCTGGCGTCCCGGATACGGAAGATCGAGATTCTGTTCGAGGCAATACGCGGCCCAGAATCGGCGCGCGAGCCAGGGGATGTCCTCGAGCCGTTCCCGCAGGGACGGCACATGCAACTGCAACGTGTTGATGCGGTAGTACAGATCCTCGCGGAATGTGCCTTCCGCGACCATCGCCCCGAGGTCGCGGTGCGTTGCGCAGAGAAGCCGCACGTTCACCTTGACGGGACGCTCTCCGCCGACTCGCATGATGATGCGGTCCTGCACCGCGCGCAATATCTTCGCCTGCATCCCGAGCGACATGTCGCCGATCTCGTCGAGGAAGAGCGTACCGCCTTCCGCCAGCTCGAACACGCCGCGACGCATTCGGTGAGCGCCGGTGAATGCGCCCTTTTCCGTGCCGAAGAGCTCCGCTTCCAACAAGGTTTCGGTAAGACCCGCGCAGTTGACCGCCACGAAAGGCAGGTCTTCGCCCCTCGGATCGAGGCGATGAAGCTCGCGTGCGACCACCTCCTTGCCGACACCGGAGGCTCCCGTGATGAGCACTGACTGCGCGTGTTTCGCCAGCTTCGGAAGAATCTCCTCGATCTTCTGCATCGCGGGCGACACACCGATCTTCAGCCCTTCTTTCGCGCGCCCCGAATCCTGAATCGGCACCGCGACCTTGCGCAGCTTTCCGATCAGGCCCTCCAGGTCGAATGGCTTGCGGACGTAATCCGCCGCGCCTTGTTTCAGCAGGCCCACGGCCTCATCGACTGCGCCGTAGCCTGTGATGAAGAGAAAGGGCGGCAGGAAGGGTTCGGTCCGCCGAAGCTGGTTGAATACCTCCGCACCCGACATGTCGGGCAATCGAATGTCGCTCAAGACGGCGGAATACGAGCGCGCGCGGATCTGGTTCATCGCCAGGCGCCCGTAGCGATTCCAGTCGCACGCCAGGCCCTCGAGGCGAAATCTCTCCATGAGCGACTCGCCCAGGATCTCGTCGTCTTCAATGAGGCAGATTCGTAACGTCATAGAGGGTGGCCTGGGAGATGGGAACCTTCACATGGAAGGAGGTGCGATCATCGCTGCGATCCACGGTGATGTCGCCGTTCAAGTCCTGTACGAGCTGATGCGTGACCCACAGGCCAAGGCCTTCCCCGCCGTGGGTGGTCGATCGAAACGGCTCGAAAATACGGCTCAATGATTCGGCCGCGAATCCGTCTCCCGGATCGCTGACGGACAAATGCAGCGCGCCTTCCTGGATTCGAGCTGCGACCTGAACGCGTCCGCCGCGCGGCGTTGCGTCGATGGCATTGAGCAGCAAGTTGAGCATCACTTGGCGGACTTCGGCCGCGGGAAGACCGATGCGCCCGGGCAGCTCGATGTCCCATTTGAGTGTCAAATCCTTCTCCGCGCGCACCGCCTCGACGAGTGTCATCAGGTCCTCGAAATCCGCGGGGGTGAGCTGGTTGCCGCCTGCCCGGACTTCGACCAGCAGTGCCGCGACGGTCTGTCGTATCTGGTTCAAGCCGCGCTCGAGCAGGTCGAGCGTCCGGTCCGCAAGCGGCGCATCGCGTGCGCCGTGTCGACGTTGCGTGTCGATCGCATTCAGCAGCCCGGCGAGTGGATTGTTGATTTCGTGGGCGACTCCGCCCGCGAGGCGGCCGACCGCTGCCATCCGCTCCGCCCGGTAGACCTCCTGCTTGAGCGTTTCATTCTGGGCCAGCTCACGAGTCATGGCATTGAACCGCCGGGTGACGATCCCTACCTCGTCCATCGCCGGATGCTCCGGCAACAGGTTGCGCAGTCCGGGATTGGCGCCCACGCGAGGCAGGGCATCGGCCAGTTGCACGAGTGGCTTGGCCATGCGGTTGCCCGCATACCAGCCGGCCGGCACCAGGATGGCAAGGGCGATCAGAGCCCACAATCCGACCGATTGCGCGCGCGCCGCGAACTCATGCCACAAAGCCGGGCGGCGAATCGCGACGTGAACGGTTCCGATACGGTCATCGTCGTTGGATAACAGCGGCGCGCTTCGCCAGATCGGCTGCATGGATGAAGCGTCGCGCTGCGGATTGCCTTGCGAATCCTGGTGGCGGAACGGACTTCCGACGGCGAACACGTCCGGATCGTTCGACACGAATACGCGGCCGCCGACATCGACGACAACCACGATCACGTCGCCGGCGCCCGGGCTCGCGGTCGCTGCGAAGCCGCGCACGAGCTCGAAGGCCGACCAGAGCTCGTCCTTCAGGATCAGGTCGGGAAGGGCCTTTGCCGCGGTCTCCGCGAGGCGCGCTGCGCGATTGGCGAATGCCTTTTCGCTATCGTCGTACGCCGCGTACGTCAGCCCGAGTGCCACGACGAATGCCGCGATCACGGTCGCGGCAGCGAAGCTCGCCGGCATCTTTATCCGGTAGCTGAGGCTGTCGAGGCGATCAAGCCAGCGCATTCAGGTCCTTGAGCACCAGGGCGATACCGCCGAACAACTTTTCATTCTCGCGGGCGAATCCGTCGAGGTTCAACCGTCTCAGCAGCGGCTTTCCCGCCGGGTCGGTGCTCATCCCGATCAGGATCGACCGGAATTTCTCCGCTTGAACCGAATCCGATGCCGCAGGGGCGACGATCGGCGGAAAGCCGTATTGCGCCGAGCGATCGACGACTTTCGTTTTTTCCACCAGCGCCGGCGAGCGCAGCGCAAGCGTCTCCCAGACATATCCGTCGACGGCGCCCCCGTCCGCGAGCCCGGATGCGACCGCTTCGATCACGCGGGGATGCCCGTAGGTGAAGAACGATCGGCCGAAGAAGGTCGCGGGATTGCCTCCGAGCTGGCGTACGCGGTAGCGCGGCACGTGATGGCCGGAATTCGAGTCGGGATCCGAAAAGGCGAAGGTGCGTCCCCTGAGGTCCGCGAGGGACTCGAACTTGCTCGACCGCCTCACGATCACGTAGGAGCGGTATAGCGGCTCGCCCTGGAAGAGCGGGACGGCCAGAAGGCGCCATTGCGCCATGTGCTGCACATAGGGGGCCCCGCAGACCCAGGCGCTGTCGACCTTGCCCTCGAGAAGGAGCTCGGTGATGTCCCTGTAGCTGCGGCGTTGGACAAACCGGATCCCCGTTCCCATGCGGGCCGACAGGTACGCGCCCCAGTCATTGAGCAGCGCGATATGGTCGTCGAGGAAAACCGGCGTGGTGGCGAATCGCCACTCGGAGGCATTGGCCCTCGCGGTTCCAATCGCCGAGAGAGTCGCGCCCGCGGCGATTCCGGACAAGAAGTTTCGGCGGCTCGGCCTCATGGATCCTCCTGTGCACTCGCTGCGAATCGGCACGTATTGGTAACACGAAGCGCAGGCTGCAAGCGTACGCCGTTACCAACGGGTAACGCGATCCCCACGCTGCTTCGGGTAACGCATTGTTTCCACGGCGGGCCGGGTAGGTGGCACGGGCCATGCAATACGACAGGATTACAAACCGAAAAGGGAGGGGCCATGGGCACGACGCGACGTGATTTCCTGAAGGCCACCGGATCGGCCGCGGCCGTGGCGCCCGTCGTGGTTTCAGGGCGCGCGGAAGCGGCTGCAGCGGAGGCGGGCCGCGCAACGCAGCAATATCCGGTCAAGGCCATCGGGCGCGAGTCGTCGATCCCCGCGAACCAGGCGGTCACGTTCACCTACCCCGACGCGGCATCTCCATGCGTCGTGGTGAGGATGGGTGCGAGCGTTCCCGGCGGCGTGGGACCCAACCGCGACATAGTCGCGTACAGCACGATGTGCACGCACATGGGTTGTCCCGTCTCCTACGATCCGGCCGCCAAGTCGTTCAAGTGTCCATGCCATTTCAGCATGTTCGATGCGGAAAAGGAGGGCCAGATGATTTGCGGACAGGCCACGGAAAATCTGCCGCGAATCGTCCTGAAATACGACAACAGCAGCGGCGCGATTTCCGCTGTCGCGGTCGACGGTCTCATTTACGGTCGCAACGCGAACGTTCTCTAGGAGGCAATCATGGCCAATTCCAAGGATCGGATCGCGCTGCCTCCGGTCACCGCGCAGAAGACGAACCTGACCTGTCACTTTTGCATCGTCGGCTGCGGCTATCACGCCTACAAGTGGGATGAATACGAGGAAGGCGGACGCGCGCCGAACCAGAACGCGCTGGGGCTGGACTTCCGCAAGCAGCTGCCGCCGTTGGCATTGACGATGACACCGGCGATGCAGAACACGATTACGGATCGAGATGGAAAGCGCTACAACATCCTCATCGTCCCGGACAAGCAATGCGTCGTGAACGGCGGCCTGTCGTCGACTCGCGGAGGCCAGCTCGCCCGAGCCATGTTCGTGCGCGACGGGATGACCAAGGAGAGGTTGAGAAGTCCTCGCTTCTATACCGGTGACCAGTGGCTCGATGTGTCATGGGACTACGCGCTTGCGGTCTACGCGGGTCTCGCCAGGAAGATTCTCGATACCGATGGACCGGCAGGCATCGTCTTCGATTGCTTCGACCATGGCGGCGCCGGCGGGGGATTCGAAAACACCTGGGGCACCGGCAAGCTCATGTTCACCGCGTTGCAGACGCCGACAGTGCGCATCCACAACCGGCCCGCTTACAACTCCGAGTGCCACGCCACGCGAGATATGGGCGTGGGCGAGCTCAACAACAGCTATGAGGATGCGGAACTGGCCGACGTCATCATCGCCATCGGGACCAACAGCTACGAGACCCAGACCAACTACTTCCTCAACCACTGGGTTCCAAACCTGCAGGGTGGGACGGCCGACAAGAAGAAAAAGTGGTTCCCTGGAGAGGCTACGCCGCCGACGCGGATGATCATCGTCGATCCGCGGCGTACTCCGACGGTCGCGATTTGCGAGACCCTTCTCGGCAAGGAGCGCGTGCTGCATCTCGACATCGAGCCTGGGACCGACATCGCGCTTTTCAACACCCTGTTTACCTACGTGACCGACCAGGGCTGGGAAGACAAGCAATTCATCGCGCAGTCCACGAAGAATTTCGCCGAGGCGCGCGCCGCCAACAAGCTGTCGCTCGAGGAGGGCAGCCGCATCACGGGCATTCCGGTCGACAAACTGCGGCAAGCCGCGGAGTGGGCATACCGGGAAAAGGCGCCGGGGCAGCGTCCGCGCAGCATGCACGTCTACGAAAAGGGAATCATCTGGGGCAACGACAACTATTTGATTCAGTCGGCCCTGGTGGATCTCGTTCTCGCGACTCGCAACGTGGGTCGCCGCGGAACCGGTGTGTGCCGAATGGGCGGCCACCAGGAAGGCTATACCCGGCCCCCTTATCCCGGGAATACCAAAATCTACGTCGACCAGGAGATCATCAACGGACGCGGTCTCATGTACACGGCGTGGGGCGCGAATCCATTCCAGACCACGCTCAATGCCGAGCAGCATCGGCGCTCGATCCTGAAGCGCTCGCAAATGGTCAAGGAGGCGATGGACAAGGCTCGCGGTGCGACGCCCGGCGAGCTTGCCGCGGTCGCCTATGACGCGTGCAAGAAAGGCGGCCTGTTCGTCACGAACATCAATCTCTATCCCACCATGCTCGCGGATGCCGCGCACCTGATGTTCCCGGCGGTTCATCCGGGCGAAATGAACCTGACCTCGATGAACGGCGAGCGCCGGATGCGCCTCTCGCAGCGATTCATGGATCCGCCGGGATCGGCAAGGCCCGATTGCCTGATCGCGGCGGATATCGCGAACACGATGAAGCGTTTGTACGAAGCCGACGGCAACGCCGCCATGGCGAAGCGCTTCGCGGGATTCGACTGGAAGACCGAGGAAGACGCGTTCAACGACGGTTTCCGCCAGGTGGGCCAGCCTGGTGCAGGACCCATCGACAGCCAGGGAGGTTCGACCGGATACATCGCGACCTACCCGCGGCTCGTCGCTGCCGGCAACAACGGCGTCCAGCTTCCGATCAAGGAATACAAGGACGGCAAGCTCGTGGGCACGGAGATGATGTACATGGACGGAAAATTCGATACGTCGGATGGCCGTGCGGAGTTCAAATCCTCTCCCTGGCCAGGCTTGCCGAAACTCGTCTCGGATCAAAAAGCCAAGCACCGGTTCTGGATCAACAACGGCCGGGTGAACGAGGTGTGGCAGACGGCCTATCACGACCAATTCAACGATTTCGTCCGCGGGCGATTCCCGATGGCCTTCATCGAGCTCAATCCGAACGACGCCGCCGACATCGGAGTAAAGCCTGGCGAGGTCGTGGAGGTTTTCAACGACTATGGATCGACGTTCGCGATGGCTTATCCGGAGCGCGACATCAAGCGCAACCACACCTTCATGCAGTTCGGCTACTTCAACGGCATCGCCGGCGACGTGACGACGTCGTGGACCGACAGGAATGTCATTCCGTACTACAAGGGAACGTGGGCGAGCATCCGGCGTGTCGGCACCGTGGAGGAATATCAGCAAACCGTATCCACCAAACGCCGCCGCTTCGACGGCGTGTGAGAAGGGTATCGAGATGCGGGTCTTTGGAATCTGCGGGCGGAGCAAGGGCGGTCGAAGCGAGCTGGTCGCCGAGCTGGTCGCGCGATTCCGGCTGGACGGATTGCGTGTCGCGATCGTGAAGCGCGCCCCGTTGTCGTTCGACATCGATGTCGCGGGGACAGACTCGTCTCGCCAGCGGGAGTCCGGATGCACCCAGATGCTGATCGCCAGCGATCGGCGGCTTGTCTTGATGGAAGAGTATCCGGCCGATAGCGCCTCGCCGGAACTGGAGGACCTCATCTCGCGGTTGCAGCCCGCGGACATCGTTCTCGCCATCAACTTTCGGGATGCGCAGCTTCCACGCCTGGAGGTTCGCGAGGGCGCAAGCGCCCAGGAAGAGCGAAATTCGCGATGGACGATGGCCGTGGCAGGACCGACGGCCGGCAGTGTCGACGGCCGCCGGCGCTTTTCACTCGACGACTACGACGCGATCGCAGCCTTCATCCTGCAACATGCGTCGAACTGGGAAACGGTAAGCTTCAGGGATGGATCATTCCGTCCCCAAGGCCGTCGGCAACCCCCACGACCCCGATAACGATCCGCTCGAAACGCGCGAGTGGATCGATGCCCTCGATGCGCTGATCGCGTCCGAAGGCCCGGAGCGCGCGACCTTCCTGCTGCGCCGGCTGCTGCAACATGCGAGGGCGCGGCGTGTGCCGCTGCCGCAGGTGCTGGCCACGCCCTACGTGAATACGATCGGGCTCGCGGAGCAGCCGCCCTACCAGGGCAACCTCGAGATCGAGGCGCGGCTCTCGGCGCTGGTGCGCTGGAACGCTCTCGCGATGGTGGTGCGCGCCAACCGCGTGAGCGCGGAGCTGGGCGGACACATCGCGAGCTACGCCTCGGCCGCGGATCTCTTCGAGGTCGGCTTCAATCATTTCTTCCGCGCCGGCCTCGACGGAGACATCGTCTACTTCCAGCCGCACTCCGCGCCGGGCGTCTACGCGCGCGCGTTCCTCGAGGGACGGCTCACCGAGGAGAACCTCGACCACTACCGGCGCGAGACCGGCGGCAAGGGTCTCAGCTCGTATCCGCATCCGTGGCTGATGCCGAACTTCTGGCAATTTCCCACCGGGTCGATGGGCCTGGGCCCGCTCTTCGCGATCTACCAGGCGCGCTACATGCGCTACATCGAGAACCGCGGCCTGGGCGAGACCCGCGGGCGCAAGGTGTGGGCGTTCGTGGGCGACGGCGAGATGGACGAGCCCGAGTCGCTCGCAGCCCTCTCGATCGCCGCACGCGAGCACCTCGACAATCTCGTGCTGGTCGTGAACTGCAACCTGCAGCGCCTCGACGGGCCGGTGCGCGGCAACGGCTCCATCATCCAGGAGCTGGAGGGGCTCTTCGCCGGCGCCGGATGGAACGTGATCAAGCTGCTCTGGGCGGGAGACTGGGATCCGCTCTTCGCGCGCGACACGCACCAGTATCTCGAGAAGGCGTTCCTCGAGACCGTCGACGGCGAGTTCCAGACCTATGCCGCGACCGATGGTGCCTTCAATCGCGAGCACTTCTTCAGCAAGTACCCCGAGCTGGTGCAACTCGCCGCGCATCTTTCCGATGACGACATCGACCGCCTGCGCCGCGGCGGCCACGACCCGGTGAAGATCTTCTCCGCGTACTGGCACGCCGCGCGCCACGCGGGCCAGCCCACGGTGATCCTCGCCAAGACCAAGAAGGGCTACGGCATGGGCACCGCGGCCCAGGGCCGGATGACCACGCACCAGCAGAAGAAGCTCGACGCCGAGCAGCTGATGGCGTTTCGCGATCGCTTTGCACTCCCGCTCACCGACGCGCAGTGCGATGCGTGCGAGTTCGTGCGCCCGCCGCGGGAATCTCCGGAGATGGCGTACCTGCATGCGCGCCGCGCGAAGCTCGGCGGCTATCTTCCGGCGCGCACCGCCCGGGCCGAGCCGCTCGCGACACCCGATGCGACGGCTTTCGCGAAGTTCGCGCTCGAGGCCAACGGCAAGGAGATGTCCACCACGGTCGCGATGGTGCGCATGGTGGGAGCGCTGCTCAAGGATTCCGCGCTCGGCAAGCGGCTGGTGCCGATCATCGCCGAGGAGGCGCGCACCTTCGGCATGGCCGATCTCTTCCGCCAGATCGGCATCTACTCGCCGATCGGGCAGCTCTACCAGCCCGAGGATCGCGAGCAGCTGTCGTACTACAAGGAAGCGGTCGACGGGCAGATCCTCGAGGAGGGCATCAACGAGGCGGGCGCGCTCGCCTCGTGGGTCGCCGCGGCGACGAGCTATTCCGCGCACGGCCTCGCGATGCTGCCGATGTACATCTACTACTCGATGTTCGGCTTCCAGCGCGTGGGCGACGAGATCTGGGCCGCGGCCGACTCGCGCTCGCGCGGCTTCCTGCTCGGCGCGACCGCCGGGCGCACGACGCTCTCCGGCGAGGGGCTGCAGCACCAGGACGGCAGCAGCCACCTGGTCGCTTCCACGATCCCGAATTGCCGCGCCTACGATCCGTGTTTCGCCTACGAGCTCGCGGTGATCGTCGCCGACGGCATGCGCCGCATGCTCGCCTCGCAGGAAGATGTCTTCTACTACGTGACGCTGATGAACGAGAGCTACGCGATGCCCTCGATGCCGCAGGGCGCGGAGGAAGGCATCCTGCGCGGCATGCACCGCATCCGCGAGGACAAGGCGGCGAGGGTGAGGCTGCTGGGGGCGGGCACGATGCTGAACGAGGTGATCGCCGCGGCACAACTGCTCGAGAGCGACTGGAACATCGCCTGCGAGGTCCAGTCGGTCACGAGCTTCAGCGAATTGCGCCGCGAGGCGATGGCGGTCGCGCGCGCCGAGCGCCTGCGCGGCAAGCCGGGCCCGGCGTGGATCGAGCGGCAATTGCCCCGGACCGGTGTCCCGGTGATCGCGGCGAGCGACTACGTGAGCGCGGTGGCGGATCTCATCCGCCCGTGGATCCGCGATCCCTATTTCGCGCTCGGCACCGATGGATTCGGCCGCAGCGATACGCGCGCGGCGCTACGCCGCTTCTTCGAGGTGGATCGCCACGCGATCGTGGTCGCGGCGCTCGCCGCGTTGTGCGACAACCGCGTGGACGAGGCGGTCAAGCGCTATGGCATCGACGCCGACAGCGCCCCGCCGTGGACCCGCTGATTTGCCGCACTCAGGAGGCCTTGAGAAGCGCCTTCATGCGCTGCTCGTCGAAGCCGCGCATCGCCTTGTCGCCGACGAGGATCAAGGGCACGCCGCCGCCGCCCAGCTCCTTGAACTCGCGCTTGCCCGCCTCGGTCGCCTCGACATCGACCTCGTTGTAGGCGATCCCGTGGGCCGCGAAATAGTGGCGCGCGCGCTTGCAGTGCACGCACCAGGTGGTCGAGTACATCGTGATCGATTGCGCTCGAGCGGCGACCGGCGCCTTCTTGCGGATGATCGCCGCCCAGTCGGATACCTGCACCGGCCCGTCGTAGGAGCGCACGTCGATCTTGAGCTGCTCCTTCTTCGCGTCCTCGGGCGGGCGATCGCCGTATTGCACCTTCCCGTTCGAATCGGTCCACTTGTAGACCTGCGCGAGCGCGGGTGCGGCGAGCGTGGCGAGCAGCGCCAGCCAGAGAATCGATCGCATGGGATTGCTCTTCGGCCCGGAAAGACCCAGTCTAGCCCATAGGATCCGATCGCCCGATGAAATCCCCGCGTTTCTTTTCCCGCTTCATCTGCTTGGCGAACGTGGCGCTCTGCGCGCTCGCTGCCGCCGCCACCGAGCCGAGCGCGAAAGCCGTGCCGCTCGCCGACCTGCTGAAGGCGTCTCCCGCCGGGGATTGGCGCATGCTCGATCCGCAGCACACGCTCTACCTCGAGCTGCCGGCGGGGCGCGTCGTGATCGAGCTTGCGCAGGCGTATGCGCCCGCTACGGTCGACGCGGTGCGCGAACTGGTGCGCGAGCGCTACTTCGACGGCAGCTTCGTGGTGCGCTCGCAGGATAACTACGTCGTGCAGTGGGCGCGGCCCGAGGAGGACGATCGCGCCAAGGCGATGGAATCGATCCGGCGCAAGGCCGAGTTCTTTCGCGCGATCGCCCCGGCGCTGCCCTTCACGCGGCTCGCCTATCCCGACACGTACGCGCCCGAGGTCGGATTTTCCGCGGGCTTCCCGGTCGCGCGCGATCCGAAGCGCCGCCGCACGTGGCTCGTCCACTGCTATGGCGCGGTCGGCGTGGGGCGCGGCAACGCGCCCGACTCCGGCAACGGCTCCGAGCTCTACGCGGTCATCGGGCATTCGCCGCGCAACCTCGACCGCAACGTGACCCTCGTGGGCCGCGTGGTGAAGGGCATCGAGCTTTTGTCGGTGATTCCACGCGGGCCCGGCCCGATGGGTTTCTACGACAAGCGCGAGCAATTCGTCCCGATCCGCGCGGTGCGGATCGCCTCCGAGGTGCCCGCCGCGGAGCGCGAGCCCCTCGAGGCCCTGCGCACCGATAGCGCCACCTTCCGCAAGGTGATCGAGTCGCGCGCGAACCGGCGCGAGGAATGGTTCCAGGAGGCGGTAGGCCGCGTCGGGGTATGCAACGTGCCGCTGCCCGTGCGCCTGCGCGAGGCGCCCTAAATTGCAAGCCACAATCGCCGATTCTGGTACCCTTTTCCCCGGTGAACTCCGCTGATTCCGAACGGCGCAGCATCGCCGCGATCCTCGACGATCCCGCGCGGCGCTCGGAGCTCTTCGATGCCATGCCGAGCCTGGTGTGGTGCGCCGACGGCTCGGGCGGCTGCAGCTTCGTGAACCGGGCGTGGGGGGACTACACCGGGCGCCACCTCGAGCAGGAGCGCGGCACGCGCTGGCTCGAAGCGGTCCACGACGAGGATCGCCCCACGGTCGAGCGCGCCTGGACCGAGGCCCTCGGGGCGCGCCGGGCGTTCGAGATCGAGTACCGCCTGCGCCGCCACGACGGCTCCCACGGCTGGATCCACCACGCCGCCGTTCCGGTGGACGACGAGCATGGGCGGCTCGCGGGTTACCTGGGGACCTGCCACGACATCACCGAGCAGCGCGCGGCGGAATGGAGCGCGCGCGCGAAGGAGCAGCAGATCCGGCTCCTCGCCGACAACGTGCCGGTGCTGATCGCCTATTTCGACGCGGCGACGCTCGAGTGCCTGTTCGCCAACAAGAACTACGCGCGCATGTGGGGGTGGGACGAGCACTCGATCATCGGCAAGAGCGTGCGCTCGGTGATCGGCGAGGAGGGCTACCGGGTGATCGGCCCGCACATCGAGCGCGTCGTGAAGGGCGAGCCGGTGACCTACGAGCGGCCGATCCGCGGGGCCGACGGCGCCGAGCGCATCCTCGAGGTCAACCTGTTGCCGCAGAAGGACGAGCGCGGCGAGACGATCGCGGGCTTCGTGCTGATCAGCGACATCACGCGCCATCGGATCGCGGAGCAATCCGCCCGCGAAAGCGAGGAGCGGCTGCGCAAGTTCGCCGACGCGACCAACGAGGGCATCGTCTTCCACGAGAACGGCATCCTTTCCGATTGCAACGAGGCGGTGGTGCGGCTCACCGGCTATGCGCTCGGCGAGCTCGTCGGCACTCCGATCATCGGCTACGTCGCGCCGGATTTCCGCGACGCCGCGCTGAGCGCGTTGCGCACCGGCTACGAACGGCCGTACGAGTCCGAGATCATCGCTCGCGACGGCACGCGCATCCCGGTGGAGTTCGAGGGCCGCGTGATGACGATCGGCGCCAAGACCTACCGGATGAGCGTGATGCGCGACATCCGCCGGCGCAAGGCCTCGCAGGCGCGCATCCATTTCCTCGCGCACCACGATCTGCTCACCGGGCTGCCGAACCGCGCGCTGCTGCTCGAGCGCCTCGAGTTCATCCTGGCCTCGTCGCGGCGGCGCGAATCCCAGGTGGCGCTGCTGTTCATCGACCTGGACAACTTCAAGACGGTCAACGACTCGCTCGGGCACGTTGCCGGCGACGCGCTGCTGAAGATCGTAGCGGAGCGCATCCAGAAGGCGCTGCGCACCGTCGACGTGGTCTCGCGCCACGGCGGAGACGAATTCATCGTCGTGCTTCCCGACATGGAAAGCGACCAGGCGCCGATTCCCGTGGCGGAGAAGCTGCTGGTCGCGATCAGCGAGCCGGTGGAGCTCGAGGGCCAGAGCCTCTCGGTGAGCCCCTCGATCGGCATCAGCGTCTTCCCGCGCGACGGCGCCACCAGCGATGCGCTGATCAAGAACGCCGATGCCGCGATGTACCTCGCCAAGGAGCGCGGGCGCAGCAACTACCAGTTCTTCAACCAGCGGCTGTCGGAATCGGCGTTCCGCGCGCTCTCGCTCGAGACACGGATGCGCGAGGCGATCCGCGACCAGGCGTTCGCGCTGCACTACCAGCCGCAGGTGCGCGCCGCCACCGGAGAGGTGACCGGGGTCGAGGCGCTGATCCGCTGGCCGCAGAAGGACGGCGGCTGGATCGAGCCCAGCCAGTTCATCCCGGTGGCGGAGCAGCGCGGCCTGATCCGCGCGATCGGCCGCTGGGTGCTGGAGCAGGCGTGCCGCCAGAACAAGGCGTGGCAGCGCGCCGGCCTGCCGCGCATCCCGGTCTCGGTGAACCTCTCCTCGATCGAGTTCCGCCAGAAGAACCTGGTCTCCGAGGTGCGGCGCGTGCTCGCCGAGACGCGGCTCGATCCGCAGTACCTCGCGTTCGAGCTGACCGAAAGCATGCTGATGGACGACACCGCGGAGATGCTGCGCACCCTCGAGGGCCTGAAGTCGATCGGCGTGAAGCTCGCGATCGACGACTTCGGCACCGGGCACTCGTCGCTCATGCACCTGAAGCGCTTCCCGATCGACAAGTTGAAGATCGACCGCACGTTCGTGCGCGATACGCCCGGGGATCCCGACGACGTCGCGATCACCGCGGCGATCATCGACCTCGCGCGCAACATGGGCATCACCTCGATCGCCGAGGGGGTCGAGCGGCCCGAGCAGCTCGAATTCCTGAGGAGCCGCGGCTGCGAGGAGGTGCAGGGCTACGCGATCAGCCCCGCGCTGCCGGCCGACGAGATCGCGCAATGGCTCGCGCGCCCGCGGCTCGCGCTCACTTCGGCGACACAAAACGCGTGATCGCGGCGGCCGCCGCCGCGAGCGCGGCGCCGGCCCAGAAAGTCGCCGCCGGTCCCACGTACTGCCAGAGCACGCCCGCGAGCGCGCTCGCCACGAGCATCGCCACGCCGCTCGCGAGGTTGAAGACTCCGAAGGCCGTGCCGCGCAGGTGCGCCGGCGCCGCGTGCGCGACCATGGTGGAGAGCAGCCCCTGCGTGAATCCCATGTGCAGGCCCCAGAGCACCACGCCGAGCCCCAGCATCGCCACGCTCGTCGCGAGTGCCAGCACGATGTCGGCGGCGACCAGGAAGACGATGCCGACGAGAAGCAGCAGCCGCGGCGACACGCGATCGGCGAGGCGTCCCACCGGAAATGCCGCAAGCGCATAGACCACGTTCATCACGACCAGCACGAGCGGCGTGAACGCGATCTCCACGTGCAGGTCTGCCGCGCGCAGGATCAGGAAGGCCTCGCTGAAGCGCGCGAGTGTCATCGCCACGCCGGCGATGGTCACCGCCCAGAATGGTTTGCCCAGCGTGCGCCAGGAAAGCAACACCGGGGACAGACCCCGTTTTCCCTTAGCCGGAATTGGGGGTCTGTCCCGAGGCTCCTTTACCGCGAAGGCCACCAGCAGGAAGGAGAGGATTGCCGGCACGACCGCCACCCAGAACACCGCGCGGAAGTCGTCGTTCCACGCGAGCATCAGGGCCATGGCGAGCAGCGGGCCGGCGAAGGCGCCGACGGTGTCGAGCGACTGGCGCAGGCCGAATGCCGCGCCGCGAATCTCCTTCGGCGTGAGATCGGCGATGAGCGCGTCGCGCGGCGCGCCGCGGATGCCCTTGCCGATCCGATCGAGGAAGCGCGCCGCGAACACCAGCATCGGCCCGGTGGCGATTGCGAAGAGCGGCTTCGAGAACGCCGCGAGCCCGTAGCCGAACGCGGTGAGGCCCTTGCGGTTGCGCCAGCGGTCGGAGAGCGTGCCCGAGACGACTTTCACGATCAGCGCGGTCGCTTCCGCCACGCCCTCGATCAGCCCGACCGCGACCGCGCTCGCGCCGAGGGTCACGGTGAGATAGAGCGGCAGCAGCGCATGGATCATCTCCGAGGAGACGTCCATCAGCAGGCTCACGAATCCGAGAACCCAGACTCCCCGCGGCATCGACGGCGTCGTCTTCATCGCCTGCATTATTCGGTTAGCATGCCCGATTCGCCAAATGCCCGCCCCCGCCATGGAAGACAAGAGCGCCGAGAAGCCCGCAAAGCCGGATCCCACCGACCAGATTGCCGTCACGCGCCACCGCGCGAAGATCGGCGATCGCGAAATCGCCTACACCGTCACCTGCGGCACGATGGTGCTGAAGGAAGAGAGCGAAAAGGAGGGCAAGAGCGAGGGCGAGCGCGCGCGCGCCAGGGTGTTCTTCATCGCCTACGCGCTCGACGACGCCGCGGACAAGGCGGCCCGGCCGGTCACATTCTCGTTCAACGGCGGCCCGGGCTCGAGCTCCGTGTGGCTGCACTTGGGCGTGCTCGGACCGAAGCGCGTGGAGCTCGACGACCAGGGCTATACCACCGCGCTCCCCGGGCGGCTCGTGCCCAACGAGCACTCGCTGCTCGACGCGAGCGACCTGGTGTTCATCGATCCGGTCGGCACCGGGTTCAGCCGCATGGTCGAGGGCGAGGCGGTGAAGGAGTATCACGGCTACCAGCGCGACCTCGAGTCGGTCGGCCAGTTCATCCGCCTCTATTGCTCGCGCTACGGGCGCTGGGCGAGCCCCAAGTACCTGATCGGCGAGTCCTACGGCACCACGCGCGCCTCGGGCCTCGCGGGCCACCTGATCGATCGCTACGGCATGTACCTGAACGGCGTGATGCTGCTGTCGTGCGCGCTCGATTTCCAGGTGCTGCGCTTCGATCCCGCCAACGACCTGCCCTACGTCCTCTTCCTGCCGACGTACGCGGCAAGCGCCTGGTACCACCAGCGCCTGAGCGCGGACCTGCAGGCGAAGCCGCTGCGCGCGCTGCTCGATGAAGTCGAGGCGTTCGCGGGCGGCGAGTATGCCGCGGCGCTCTTCCAGGGGGCGCGCCTGCCCAACGCAGCGCGGGCGAGCCTCGCGGCGAAGGTCGCGCGCTATACCGGCCTTTCACCGGACTACGTCGAGCAGACCGACCTGCGCATCCACATCCTGCGATTCTGCAAGGAGCTGCTGCGCGAGCGGCACCGCACCGTGGGCCGCCTCGACAGCCGCTACCTCGGCTACGACCGCGATTCGGCCGGGGAGCACTTCGAGTTCGATCCCGGCATCGCGCAGATCTTCGGCGCCTATGCGGCGGCGATGAACGACTACGTGCGCGCCGAGCTGCGCTTCGAGGCCGACGTGCCCTACGAGATCATCAAGCCGCTCTACATGACCTGGGGCTGGTCGGATTTCGCCAACCGCTACGCCTCGGTGGGCGAGACGCTGAGGAAGGCGATGTCGATGAACCAGCGCATGCGCGTGCTGGTGGCGAGCGGCTACTACGATTTCGCCACGCCGCATTTCGCCGCGGATTATTCGCTCGACCACCTCGGGCTGGCACCCGAGCTGCGCGCCAACATCTCGGTCACCTATTACGAGGCCGGGCACATGATGTACGTGCACCAGCCCTCGCTCGCCAGGCTCGCCGCGGAGCTGCGCGCTTTCGTCACCGCGGGCTGATCGCTACGGCAGCTGGATCACGCGCCGGTACTTGAGCGGGAACGATCCACCGTAGTTTCCCTGGCAGGCGCCCGCGCTGCAGGTGAGCGTGCCGTTCTCGAACGTGCGCAGGTGCAAGCCGGTCATCGGCAAGCCGAAGAATTGGTGCGAGCCCGCGGTGACCGCGCCGGTCGCGAGGCTGGTGCGCTCCGAGCCGGACAGGCTCACGAGGGGCGGCGTGTCGAGCGTGTAGAGCGACATCCAGCCGTTCGCGAACGACGGGCTCACGAGGAACATGCCGTTGGGCCCGCGGCCCGGGGAGCCCAGCACCTGCGTGCCGCCGAGCGGCGAGCCGGAGGCATCGTTGGTGACCTCGAAGACCGTGGCGCCCTGGCAGATCCAGAAGGGCGGTGGCGGCCGCACGCCGAAGTCGCCCGGAGTGCGGATGCCGGAGCCGTCGCGATTGAAGTAGCTCATCTCGAGCGGCGTGCCGAGGCCGCCAGTCGCGACCCGGCACGCGTTGGAATTCCATCCGACCGTTCCGGAGAACGGCGCGGCATATACGTTGCCCGACTGGTAGTGCTGGCGGGTGGGCAACGTGACGACGACATCGGTGCGCGAGCGCGTTCCCGCATCGAGGACGAACTCCGCGAACAACTCGTTGCGAAGCAGCACCGCGCTCACCGCGTCGACGCCGCGATTCCACAGCGAGCGGTAGACGAAGCCGCTGTCCGTGACGACGCTGACCGGGTCGATCTCGAGCGCGTTGAGATCCGGATACGCGTCGACGGCGGGACGATAGAACGATCGCTTCGACAGGTCGGCGAGCGCATCGGCGTCGACGGTGAAATCCATGCCGCTCGCGACGTTGATCAGCGTGAGCGTTCCGGAGAGGCCGCCGGTGGGGGGCGCGATCGCGAGCGTCGCATTCCCCTGGAGCGCTGCGCAGTTGGCGGGCGTGCCGCCGCTATTCTGCGTGACCGCGGCGGCGCTGGTACCGGTCAGTGTGGCCATCTCGATCATCTCGACCCAGCCTTCGCGCGTGCGCTCGAGCCCATCGCCGAGGTTGTCGTTGAAGGCGCCCGCGTAGAAGTTGTTGCTGAAGGTGATGCCCGGGGCAAGCGTGCCGCTGGCGGTGAGCACGGGGCTGGTGCAGGAGCGATCGAGGCTCACGAGGCGCGGCGCCGCGGTGTCCGTCAGCGGGATGACCGCGCCGGTCCACACGTCGTTGGGGCTCAGGAAAAGGTTGAAGCTCGCGACCTCGCGCCCGGCGCGGTTCTCGCGGAAGCGCACGCGGATCGCCTTCGCCTCGGCGCTGCGGTTGGTCACCGAGAGGTAGGTGTTGAACGGATTGGAGCTGCTCGACTGCACCGTGTAGAACGGAAAGATCAGCGCCTGCCCGGTGTTGTCCACGCTGAGCGATACTGCGTGCGCATCGGCCGATGCCCCGAGGGCAACGCACACGCTTGCGGCGACCAGGGTCCTTTTCGCGATCACGGGAAAGGCCTCACGAGGCGCTGCGAACGCAGTGGGAATGCGCCGCCGTAATTGCCCTGGCACTTGCCCGCGCTGCACTCGAGCG
>JANPHA010000337.1:0-8912 GCA_031424255.1 Burkholderiales bacterium
GGCGCGTGATGCGGCCAACGCGAGCTTTAGCTTCGAGAAAGCAAATGCGCTCTGGCAAACCTTCGTTCGCCACAACACCTGGGTAGTCCCCACGTTGGTCGCAATTCGCACGATTGGCCAACAGCGCGAGCTGGCGCGGAAAGATCCAGGTGAATTGCGCTATTTGCCCGGAACGTTACGCAAAAACTGGGCACCCGAAGAAATCGAGAAACAAGTTCCAGAGAAAGTTGCGTCCTGGTATCGCGCTCAATTTCAAAATGATCTGAAGATCGCGCGCAGCATGCATCAGGCCGGTGTGCAGATGATGGCAGGTTCCGATTCGCTCGATCCGTTCGACTTTCCCGGACCCAGTCTGCATGACGAATTGCAGGTGCTGACCGAAGCTGGTTTCACCCCGCTCCAGGCGCTTCAGGCGGCGACCTCGCAACCCGCCAGGTTTTTGAACATTCCGGACTTGGGCACCGTCCGTGCGGGTGCGCTCGCCGACCTGGTCTTGCTCGAGTCCGACCCGCTGGCGAGCATTGCTAACACGAGAAAAATCGCAGCCGTCATCGTTAGGGGAAGATTTCTCGCTCGCGAGGATCTGGACCGGATGCTGAGTGACGCGCGCACGGCCGCCGACAAAGAACAATAGCGGGAGATTGATCACTCGAAGGAACTGTTCGCGCCGAATCAGCGGCGTTATTCGTTAGGCAGAATTTGCTATTTCCAGCAGCACGTCCGCGTGGCAGGGCAGGTCGAGCGAACACCAGCAGGCGAGGTTCTTGCCGCGCAGCTCTTCGAGGTGCGCCTTCGCCATCGTCATGTACGCATGAGTGGAGCGGTCCCCCTGGGCGAACATCAGCGCGAACTGATCCACGCATTCCTCGCGCGTGCCATCCACTCCGACCACGAAGGGATTGCCCCATTTCGTCGTCCGGTCGACCTTCACGGTGTTGGCGGGCATCCGCCAGCCCTTGAGCCGCGAAAGCTGGATGCGCGTCGGCTTCATGCCCCCTCTTCACGAATAGCGGCCTCCACTACAATGTCGCCCATGAACCAGATGCCCGATTGGATTCTCGTCCCGCTCGTCCTGCTCTTCGCGACGATGGCGGTGACTTTCCTGGTCTATCCGGAGGTGGTGCGCGCGAAGCTCGAGCGCGCGATCAGCCGCCACAAGATCTCCGGCTGGCTCTTCTTCAAGGACGCGCTTCGCATCCGCATCACCGGCCTCCTCTATCTCGGCGCCGTGATCGGGCTGCTGTACTGGCGATCGCAGGGCTGAGAAAAAAGGGCGCCCCGCGGGGCACCCTCGTGGTCGCTCACCGCAAGCCGATCACGGCCCGCGGCGCACCCCGCCCTCGCGGCCGACGAACGTGCAGCTCCCGTTGATCTGGTTGGTGAGGAAGCGCATCGCGATCGACTGCAGGCTCACCTGCACTTCGGTCGCGGTGAAAGTCGCGTTCACGCCGTCGCTGCAAAGGCCGGTGCCGATGATCGTCCCCATCCGGCCGGCCTGGGTGTAGTTGCCGCTGTAGTTGCACGTGTAGTTGGAACCGTCTTCGCGGATCGTCACGGCGTTGCTCGCATCGTGGGTGATGGTGAACATCGCGTAGGACTCGAGATAGCCGTTGCGGGCCGCGCCGCAGTTGGTCCACGTTCCCAGCGACGAGCCGAGGTAGACCCCGGCGAGGTTCTCGTTGGCCCAATTCTGGCGCACCACCGACTTGTTGATGTTCACGCCATCCACGCCATAGGAGATCTGCGCAGCCGAAATCTGCGAGGCGCTGAAGGTGAGCGTGCCGACCTGGCGCACCGTCACGTTATTGGGATTGAAGGAGCCGCCGAAGTACGGCCCCGACGTCTGGTACAGCGGGCCGGAGAAATTGAGCGTGCCGCCGCTGCTGCCGGTGAACCTCACCGCGGAGGCGACGTACCAGGTGGGCTGGCTCTGCGGTCCGTAGACGAAGAGCGTCACGAACAGCGTGTCGTTCTGCTGGATCACGTTCGCGCCCCAGCCGGATTCGTTCGCGTTGAACCACAGGTCGGAGAAGTCGGTAGTGAGCGAGGAGGCCTGGGCAAGCGTCGCGAAACACGCGAGCACCGCGGCCAGGGCGGTATGGAGAAATTTCATGAGTTTTCCTCTGGAGGGAGTTGATTGACTGGCGTAGCGGGATTCCCACTGAAGTGTGTCAAATTCCGCACATAACAGCAACCGGTCCGTCCTGCACATGCGGGACGCAAGCGCACGACACGCTAGAAGTACGGCACGCCCTGGGTGTTCACGTAGAGGGCGTAGAGGCTCTGGCTCGCGGCCATGAAGAGGCGATTGCGTTTCACGCCGCCGAAGCACACGTTGGCGCAGCGCTCGGGAAGATGGATGTGGCCGATGGGCTTGCCGTCGGGCGCGAAGATGCGCACGCCGTCGAGCTCTTCGGTCCCCATGCCCCAGCCGCACCAGAGGTTGCCGTCGAGGTCGACGCGCAGGCCGTCGGGCGTGCCCGGCCCGGCGTCGATGAGCACGCGCGCGTTGCCCAGGCGGGTTGCGTTCTCGCGCAGCTCGTAGGCATGGATCAAGCGCGGCGGCGGGCAGCATTCGACCACGTAGAGCAGCCGCTCATCCGGCGAGAACGCGAGGCCGTTGGGATTCACGATGCCTTCGGCCACGAGCGCGATTTCGCGCGTGGCGGGATCGATGCGATAGACGTCGGTCGGAAGCTCGGGGACCGCGGCATGGCCCTCGTAGTTGCCAAGGATGCCGAAGCTGGGGTCGGTGAACCAGACCGAGCCGTCGGATTTCACCACCACGTCGTTGGGCGAGTTGAGGCGCTTGCCGCGATAGCCCTCGGCCAGCACGCTGATCGTGCCGTCGTATTCCGTGCGCGTGACGCGCCGGCCGCCATGCTCGCAGGTGACGAGGCGCCCCTGGCGATCGCGGGTATGGCCGTTCGCGAAGTTCGACGGCTTGCGAAACACGCTGGCCGTGCCGGACTCCTCGTCCCAGCGCAGGATCCGGTCGTTGGGAATGTCGCTCCACAGCAGGCAGCGCGCATCGCCGAACCAGACCGGGCCCTCGGCCCAGCGAAATCCGGTCGCGAGCCGCTCGATGCGGGCGCTCTTCAGCCGGTAGCGCTCGAAGCGCGCGTCGAGCACCTCGACCGCCGCGTCGGGATAGCGCGTGGCGTGGGGCCAATCCTCAGTCGTCATAGGGGCCCATCGTGACATAGGCGCCGCCCTGGAAGCGCTCCGCGGGCGACGCCGGATCGACGTGCGCGGCGGCCGCCTCGCGCGCCGCGCGAAAGCGCTCGCTGCTGTCCTTCGGCTGCCATCCGAGATGCCCGGCCTTGCGGTTATCCCACCACTTGTCGCGGTTGTCCGAGGCGCCGAAGACGATGGTGTGGCCCACCACGGGAGCGAAGAGCGCGCAGCGCACGAGCTCGGTGAGATCCGCGTACGAGAGCCATGTCACCAGCATGCGGCGATCCTTCGGCACCGGAAACGACGACCCGATGCGCAGCGCCACCGTCTCGACCCCGTAGCGGTCGAAGTAGAAGCGCGACAGGCTCTCGCCGAACGCCTTGCTCACCCCGTAGAGGCTGTCGGGCCGCAGCGGGTCGTCGGCATCGATCAACTGAGTGCGCGGATAGAAACCGATCGCATGGTTCGAGCTCGCGAACACGACGCGGCGCGCGCCGTGGATGCGCGCGGCCTCGTAGAGGTTGTAGACGCCGGCGATGTTGGCATCGAGGATCGGCTTGAACGGCGCGTCGGTGGAGATGCCGCCCATGTGCACGACGCCCTCGATGCCGTCGAGCAGGCGGCGCACCGCCTCCCCGTCGGCGAGATCGCAGGAGACGCATTCCTCGTTGCCCTCGGCGGGATCGAGGGCGGCGATATCCGAAAGGCGCAGCGTGCCGGCCCATGCGCGCATCGACGGACGCAGCGCGCGGCCCAGGCCTCCGGCGGCCCCCGTGAGGAGGAGTCTTTTGTATTTTTCCACGCCATGTCATCATACAACCGGTCCATTCAGGGTCGCAACATGGGCGCCCACCCCCTTTCCCGCATGCGCGGACGCAGCCTCGCCGAGCGGCTCGTCGGGGAGATCTCCGCCGAGATCCGCCGCGGCGCCCTGCGGCCCGGCGAGCAGCTGCCGACCGAAGCGCAGGCGGTCGATCGCTTCGACGTGAGCCGCACCGTGGTGCGCGAAGCGCTCTCGCGCCTGCAGGCCGCCGGCCTGGTCGAGACGCGCCATGGCGTCGGGACGTTCGTCTCGGACAAGCGCGGCAAGGGCGGGCTCGTGGCCGACGCGGCGCAGATCGCCACCGTGATGGACGTGGCCGCGTTGCTCGAGCTGCGCATCGGCGTGGAGAGCGAGGCGGCGGCGCTCGCGGCGCGCCGGCGCAGCGCGGCGCAACTCGCGGCGATGCGCTCCGCGCTCGATGAATTCGAGGCGCGGCTCGCCCGCGGCGGCGATACCGTGGACAGCGATTTCCGCTTCCACATGCTCATCGCCGCGGCCACCGGCAACCGCTATTTCGCGAGCCTGATGGCGTCCTTCGGCATCAAGGCCATCCCCCGCACCCGGTTGAAGCTGCCCGAGCAGGGCGAGGAGGAGCGCAGGCGATACCTCGCGAGCGTCAACCGCGAGCACGAGGACATCTTCGGCGCCATCGCCCGCGGCGACGGCGACGGCGCCCGCGCCGCGATGCGCAACCACATAGGCAACGGCCGCGAGCGCCTGAGGCTCCGGCAGGAGTTGTCGGACAACCGCAGTCCCGCACGGAGGAGACCGTAATGAAACGCTGCCGGAACCTGCTCGCGATCGCCGCAATGCTGCTCGTCGTTCCGCTCGCGGGTGCGCAGACCAAGCTCAAGTGGGCCCACGTCTACGAGACCTCGGAGCCGTACCACACGCAGGCTCTCTGGGCCGCGGAGGAAATCCGCAAGCGCACCAACGGTCGCTACGCCATCGACGTCTTTCCCGCCTCGACGCTCGGCAAGGAGACCGACATCAACCAGGCGCTCTCGCTGGGCACGGTCGACATCATCTACACCGGCATGGCGTTCGCGGGGCGCACCTACCCGCCGATGTCGATCGCCTCGGGGCCGTTCATCTTCCGCGACTACGGCCACTGGCAGAAATTCCGCGAGGGGCCGGTGTTCCGCGAGGTGGCCAAGGGGTACGAGGACAAGAGCGGCCACAAGATCGTGGGCTACACCTATTACGGCCAGCGCCACCTCACCGCCAACAAGATGGTGACCAGGCCCGAGGACATGAAGGGGATGAAGCTGCGCGTGCCCGACGCGCCGCTCTTCGTGATGTTCCCGCGCGCGGTCGGCGCCAATCCGACGCCGATCGCCTTCGCCGAGGTCTATCTCGCGCTGCAGAACGGCACCGTCGACGCGCAGGAGAATCCGCTGCCGACCATCGACGCGAAGAAATTCTACGAGGTGCAGAAGTACATCATCCTCACCGGGCACATCACCGAATCGCTGGTGACGATCGTCGCGGGCGACACGTGGAAGAAGCTCACGGAGGCGGACCGCAAGATCTTCTCCGAGGTGTTGTGGGAGGCCTCCAGCCGCGCGAGCACCGAGATCCTCGATGCCGAGAACCGGCTCGCGGCCGATTTCGAGAAGCGCGGCAAGCCGGTCATCAAGGTCGACCGCGGCCCGTTCATCCAGGCGGTGCAGAAGGCGGTGACCGCGCCCGACGCGCCGTGGCCGAAGGAGCTCTACGAGCGCGTGCAGGCGATCCGGTAGGGCGTATGCCCGCCGTGCTGGAGCATCGCGGCGTGGTAACTTATAAAAAATCACATCCCGCGCACGCAATGGGAGAAACGCAATGCTCCGCAATTTGATCGTTCCGCTCGCCATGGGCCTCGCGGCCCTGGCGGGTCCGGCCTTCGCGCAGGACTCGAAGGCCTGGCTCGAGGCCCAGGGCCTCGAAGCGGTGGATTCGAAGTCGCACCAGGAATTCGAGGCGGTCGTGGCACGCCTGAAGGGCGCGAAAGATGCGGCTGCGGGCCAGGACAAGGTCGTGATCTTCAAGCAGGGCAAGCCGGTGTGGCAATCGAGCCCGAAGGAGACCGAGCCGGGAGCGCGCTGGACGCTGCATTCGATGGGCCGCGATCTCGACGGTGACGGCCAGCCCGACCTGCATTTCTCGAGCTTCACCGGCGGGGCCAACTGCTGCACCACGCACCACGTGTTCCGGCTCAAGCCGCAGGTGAAGCGGCTCGCGGCGTACTCCGCGGGCGCGGTCGGCGGCGGCGAATTCATCGAGGTTCCCGGGCGCAAGGCCGCGATCATGATCTCGGCCGACGATTCCTCCGCCAACGCGTTCGCGCCGTACGCGAACTCGTACTTCCCGGTGATGATCCTCGAGGTGGGCTCCAGGGGCCGCATGCAATTCGCGTCCGACCTGATGCAGTCGCGCCTGCCGGGCATGCCGCCGCCGGTGTGCGCGTTGCCGGTGGGTACGTCGAATCCGTGGCTGAAGGAACGCTGCGCCGAATACGTCACCGCGCGCCGCAAGGCCCGTACCGACGACATCAAGGCGAAGCTCTCGGGCATCAAGGCGGGCCGCTCCGCCGACAAGCTCACCTGGGAGGACTATTTCCAGAACGGCGTGCTCGCGACCGTCTCCGCGGAGATGAACCGCTACACCTACACCGGCCACGGCAATGCCGGCATGAACTGGCTCGAGACCGTCTGGCCCGGCAACGACGCGGTCAAGATGAAGTTCATCTCGACGCTGCGCCAGACGCAGTCGAAGAGCGTCTTCGCCGAGGACCTGAAGAACCTCGCCAACGAGAACCGCTAGGTTTTCCGTCCCTACGCCACAGCGGTAGTGGAAGTCTTGGCGAGCAGCTTCGCGACCGCGGCCGCGGGCATCGGGCGCGCGAGCAGGTAGCCCTGGGCGCGGTAGCAGCCGAGGCGCTTCAGCTCGGCGACCTGCTCCTCGGTCTCGACCCCTTCGGCCACCACGTCGACGCCGAGGCTTCGCGCCATCGCGACGATCGCGGTCACGATCGCCGCGTCGTCGGGATCGACGGTGAGATCGCGCACGAACGACTGGTCGATCTTCACCGTGTCGATCGGCAGCCGCTTGAGGTACGCGAGGCCCGAGTAGCCGGTGCCGAAGTCGTCGATCGCGATGCCCACGCCGAGCGCGGCGATGTGGTCGAGCGAGTCGCGCGCGTCGCCCGCGCCCGCGATGATCACGCCCTCGGTCACCTCGAGCTCGACCAGCGCGGGATCGATCGCGGTGTCCTGGATCACGCGGCGCAGCCGCTCGACGAAGGTCGGGCGCGCGAGCTGGTGGGCGGAGACGTTGATCGCGACCATCAACGCGCGCCCCGCGGCCTGCCAGGTGCGCGCCTGCCGCAGAGCATCGCGCATCACCCATTCCCCGATCGGCACGATGAGCCCCGATTCCTCGGCCGTGGCGATGAATTGCGAAGGCAGCACCATGTCCCGGCCCGGCGGGTTCCAGCGCAGCAGCGCCTCGAACCCGGTGATCGAGCGGTCGCGCAGGTCGAAGAGCGGCTGGTAGTAGAGCTCGAACTCCTCGTTCTCGAGCGCGCGCCGCAGCGAGTTCTCGAGCGTGAGGCGCTGCTGCGCCGCGACGTTCATGTGCTGCGTGAAGAACTGGTAGTTGGCGCGGCCCGAATCCTTGGCGTGGTACATCGCGGTATCGGCGTTGCGCATCAGCGTTTCCGCGTCGCCGCCGTCGGCCGGATACAGGCTGATCCCGATCGATGCCGCCACGTGCAGGTCGTTGCCGTGCAGGTGGAAGGCGCTCGCCAGCACCTCGAGGATCTTCGCGGCGACCGCGGAGGCATCCGATGACGAGCCGACCCCGGGAACCACGATCACGAACTCGTCGCCGCCCACGCGCGAGACGGTGTCGCCCTCGCGCACGCACACCAGGATGCGGCTCGCCACCGACTGCAGCAGCCGGTCGCCGAGCTGGTGGCCGAGCGAGTCGTTGATCGTCTTGAAGCGGTCGAGGTCGAGGAAGAGCACCGCGAGCTGCGTCTCGTTGCGGTGCGCCTGCGCGATCGCCTGCTGGATGCGGTCGCGCAGCAGCACGCGATTCGGAAGCCCGGTCAACGCGTCGTGATGCGCCATGTGCGCGATGCGCTGCTCGGCGAGCTTGCGGTCGGTGATGTCCATGCCCACGCCGATCACGCGCTGAGCGCGCCCATCGGCGCCACGGTGCACCTGGCCGCGGTTGGCGACCCAGTGGACGGTGCCGTCGGGCCAGAGCACGCGGTAGTCCACGGTGAAATCCACGCCCTGCTTCACCGCGTGGCGCATCGTCGCCTGGAAAAGCTCGCGGTCCTCGGGATGGATGCGCTGCTGCAGCTCGTGGTAGTCGCGCATCGGATCGCCCGCGCTGCCGCCGAAGAGCACCGCGAGCCCCTCGGAATGCACGAAGCGGTCGGTCACGGCCTCCCAGTACCACATGCCCATCTGCCCGGCCTCCATCGCGAGGCGCAGGTGCGCTTCGCTTTCGCGCAACGCCTGCTCGGCCTGCTTGCGCCGCGAGATGTCGGCGATCGTGACCATCGTGCCGCTCGCCTTGCCGTCGGCGCCGTAGATCGGCGCGATCGACATCGACACGTCGATCAGGCGCCCGTCGCGGCGCAGGCGCTGCGTCTCCTCGATCCAGATGGTTTCGCCCTCCTGGGCGCGCGAGCGCAGCAGCAGCGTTTCGGCGCGCAGCGGCTCGGGCACGATCGAGGTGTGGGTGCCGAGGACCTCTTCCTCCTTCCAGCCGAAGAGGCGCTCCGCGGCCGGGTTCCACATCTGGATCGCGGCCGTGAGGTCGCGCGCGATGATGGCGAGCGGAGCCGCCTGGATCACCGCGCGCAGCCGTTCGTTCACCTCGCGCGTGCCGGCCTCGAGCTGCTTCCTTTCGGTGA
>JANPHA010000338.1:0-11730 GCA_031424255.1 Burkholderiales bacterium
TCGACGCTGTACTTCATGAACGGCCGCACCGGTCCCGACACGCTTCTCGATTCGTTCATCCCGTGGATGCCCACGCAGCCGTACAACACGCTGCCGCGGATGCACCCGGGGGAAAAGATCCTGCTGCGCATCGTGAGCGCGGGCCGCGAGATGCATCCGTTCCACACGCACGGCAACAACACGAACATGATCGCCCGCGACGCGCGCGTGCTGGAAAGCGCGCCCGGCGCGGGACCGGACCTCGCGACCTCGGACTTCACGATCAAGACGGTCCCCGGGGAAACCTACGACGCCACGTTCGAATGGACCGGCAAGGGCATGGGCTTCGACGTCTACGGACATGCGCCGGGCGACCCGATGCAACCGAGCGAATCGGCGGCCGACCACGGCAAGCCGTTGCCGGTCGTGCTGCCGAACATGCTCGAGATGACGTATGGCGAGTACTACAGCGGCGGCCCGTTCCTCGGCAAGTTCGGGGTCCTGCCGCCGGGCCATCCGGCTCTCAACCAGACCGCGGGGTTCTTCCACATGTTCCATTCGCATACGGAACGGGAGCTCACCAACGACGATATCTTCCCCGGCGGAATGATGACCATGGTGATCATCGAGCCGCTCACGGTAGTGATTCCCTAGGCGAGGGGGACGATCATGAAAACCAACGCATTGCGCACGAGCCTGGCAGCGGGCGCCGGTCTCGTCATCCTTTCACTGGGCAGCATTCCGGCCCTCGCGGCGCAGTACTGGCTGCGCGCCGAAGCGACGTCGGCCTCGATGCCGGGAGGCGTCTCGGTCCCGATGTGGGCCTTCGCGAAATGCACGGACGCGACCTACACCACGTGCGATCCGGCGAGCGTGCCGGGACCCGCGCTGGTGGTCCCGCCCGGCGAGGGCTTGACGGTCGACGTGAAGAACAACCTGCCGCAGAACATCTCGATCGTCATTCCCGGGCAGGTCGCGACGATGACACCGGTGTGGGACGACGGCTCGAGCGGGCCGCGCCCCTCCCCGACCGCGCGCGTGCGCTCCTTCACCAATGAAGCGAGCGCAGGCGGCGGCACCGCGAGCTATTCATGGCCCGCGGTGAAGACCGGCACGTATCTCTATCAGAGCGGCACGCACCCGCAGGTGCAGGTTCAGATGGGGCTTTACGGCGCGATGACGAAGGATTATGCGGCGGGCCAGGCGTATTCAGGCGTCACCTACACCACGCAGGTAACCCTCCTCTACAGCGAGATCGATCCCGCGCTGCACAATGCGGTGGCCGGTCCCACGCCGACGTACGGAACCGCGTCCGGTCCCACGAGCACGCTCAACTACGTGCCCAAGTACTTCCTCGTGAACGGCAAGCCCTATTCGGCCGGCGCCCCCTCGATCGCGACCCTCAACGTCGCCACCACGACGTTGCTGCGATTCCTGAACGCGGGTCTCAAGACGCACGTGCCGGTGGTCGATGGTCCCTACATGAGGATGATCGCCGAAGACGGCAATGCGTATCCCTGGGGAGGCAATCCGCGCCAGCGCTACTCGGTCTTCCTGCCCGCGGCGAAGACGATGGATACCACCATCACGCCGCAACCCGGCACGACGCGCATCGCGATCTACGACCGCGCGCTCGACCTCACGAACGACAAGGCGAGCAACGGCGGAATGCTCGCGTTCCTCGACGTGGTCAACATCGGCAACTCGCCGGTGATCACATCGACGCCCGTGCTGACCGCCACGAGAGGGCAACCGTACTCGTACCAGGTCATCGCGACGGATGCGGATGGCGGTCCTCTCACGTATTCGCTCACGACAGCTCCGGCGGGCATGACCATCAACTCCGCATCCGGACTCGTCTCCTGGCTTCCGGGACAGGGACAGACCGGCGCGAACCCGGTCGCCTTGCGCGTGACCGATCCCACGGCGCGCTTCACGCCGCAGTCGTACACCATCACGGTAGCCGCGGCCACCGGCACGGCGCCGACCATCACCTCGACGCCTTCCCTCACCGCCACCTATGGCGTGCCGTATACGTACCAGGTCACGGCGACCGATCCCGAGGGCGGCCCGTTCACGTACTCGCTGCCGACGGCGCCGGCCGGAATGACGATCAACGCCACCACGGGTCTCGTATCGTGGACACCGACCAAAGCGCAGGTCGGCACCCGCAACATGACCGTGAGGGTCACGGATCCGACGACGCTGTTCACCAACCAGGGTCCGTCCGCGATCGTCGTGGCCAACGCGAACTACGCCGCGACCGCGGTGAACGATTCGTACAGCATGGTCCAGGGCGGAACGCTCACGGTGACCGCCGCCGCGGGCGTGCTCGCGAACGATACCGATCCCGACGGCGATACCCTGACGGCAGTCCTCGTCACGCCGCCGGCGAACGGCACGCTCACCCTCACGCCGAACGCCAACGGGGCGCTGACCGGTGGATTCAGCTACACGCCGCCGGCGGCAGCGGGAGGCACGGGAGTCACGCGCACGTTCACCTACGCCGCGCAGGATCACTCCGGCAACGCCATCTCGCCCGTCCTGCACACCAGCAACACGGCGACCGTGACGATCTCGATCGCGGCCAACCGTGCGCCGACGACGGTCGACGATACGTTCTCCGCGCCCCGCCGCACTGCGGCTGCGTACACGGCGGTGGTGCTGAACGTGCTCGCCAACGACTCGGATCCGGACACGGCGCTCGACGCGGCCAACATCATCGCCGTGGGCACGGTGACGATTCCCCCCGCCGGCACGCCCAACAAGGGCGGTACCGCAACGCCGAACCCGGACGGCACGATCTCGTACACGCCGGCGCAAGGCTTCCGCGGGACGGAAAACTTCACCTACCGGGTGCGCGACACGCGTAACGCTCAATCGAGCGCCGCGACGGTACGGGTCAACGTGCAATAGCGCCATGACGAGGATCCTGCTCGCTTGCGGCGCGCTTCTCATCGCAGCCTGCGCCACCCCTCCCCGGGTGGCGCCGGAAGCGCGCGTTTTTCTCGGTGTGGAGGTCGAGGCGGTTCGCCTCTCGGCGGCGGGATACATGCTCGACGTTCGCTACCGCGTCGTCGATGTCGAGAAGGCGCGACCGCTCTTCGATCGCAAGCTGCGGCCGCTGTTGCTCGAGGAAGGCACCGGGGCGCAATTCGCCGTGCCCAACGTGCCGAAGCTCGGACAGCTGCGAACCACGAGCGCGCGCAACGTGAAGGCGAACCGCTCGTATTCCATCTTGTTCGCCAATCCGGGCCGTTACGTCGAACGCGGCACGAAGCTTTCGCTGGTGGTCGGCGAGGCACGCATCGACGGGCTCACCGTCGAATAGGGACGATGCGATGAAATCCTTCAGGAACGCCCTGCGCTTCGCCGCCGCCTTCGTCGCGGCCTTGGGCTTCGCCGGCACCGCCGACGCGGGCAGCGTCTCCCCCGCCCTGCGCAACGCAGTGAAGAGCGCGCCGCCCGGCCAGGAGCTTGCCGTCATCATCACCCTCGCCGACCGCGTCGACGCGCGCCAGTACGCGCTCGCGGATCGGCGATCCCGCGACGGCAAGCTCGTGAAGGCGCTCAAGGACAAGGCGGCGAAGACCCAGGGCGAGCTGAAGAAATTCCTCAAGAGCCTCGGCAAGGACGCGGTCCAGGATCTGTGGGTGATCAACGGCGTGGCAGTCACCGTGCCCGCCGCGCTCGTCGACCTGATCGCCGCACTTCCCGGAGTTGCCTCGGTGCGGCCCGACTCGCTCGCGGTGGCGCCGGGGGTGGCGGCAGGCAGCCCGGGGCAGCCCGAATGGAACATCGACGCGATTCACGCGCCCGGCCTGTGGTCCCGCGGCTTCACCGGTGCCGGCATGGTCGTCGCCAACATGGATACCGGCGTGGACGCGCAGCATCCCGAGCTCTCCGGCAAATGGCGCGGCGGCACCAACAGCTGGTACGACCCCTACGGGCAGCACGCGACACCGTATGACCCGAGCGGCCACGGCACGCAGACGATGGCGCTCATCGTCGGCGGCGCGGGCGCGGGCACGTCCATCGGCGTGGCGCCCGGCGCGAGCTGGATCGCGGCCAAGATCTACAACGACGCGGGCCAGGCGACGTACAGCCAGATCCATCTCGCCTTCCAATGGCTGCTCGATCCGGACGGCAACCCGGATACGGCGGATCAACCCGACGTGGTCAACGCGTCGTGGGGGCTGGTCGGGACTTCCGGCCAGTGCATCATGGAATTCGACACCGACATCGAGATGCTCAAGGCCGCGGGGATCGCGGTCGCCTTCGCCGCCGGCAACGACGGTCCCGCGCCGGCGACCAGCCTGAGCGCGGCCAACAACCCGTCGAGCTTCGCGGTCGGCGCGGTCGACTTTTCGCTCGCCGTCGCAGGCTTCAGCGCGCGCGGGCCGTCGGCTTGCACCGGCGGCATCTTCCCGCACATCGCGGCGCCGGGCGTGAACGTGAATACCGCCGACCTCTCTTTCGGCGGCCTGCCCTTCTATGTCAATGTGTCGGGCACGTCGTACGCGGCGCCGCACGCGGCCGGGTCGATGGCTCTCCTGATGAGTGCGTTCCCCTCCGCTACCGTGCCGCAACTGGAAACCGCGCTGATGCAAAGCGCGGGCGACTTCGGCCCGGCGGGCGCCGACAATTCCTACGGTTTCGGGCTGCTCGATGCGTTGGCCGCTTACCTACTCCTGGGCGGTTCTTCGGGCAGTCCCCCTTCCATCACGTCCACGCCGATCACCACCGCGACCCAAGGCACGCAGTACAACTACACGGTCACGGCGACAGATCCTGCCGGCAGCACGCTCACCTATTCGCTCGTCACCGCGCCTTCCGGCATGACGATCATGGCCGTGACCGGAGCGATCTCGTGGACGCCGACCGCGGCGCAGGCGGGACCCAACGCGGTCACCGCTCGCGTGACCAACGCCCAGGGCCTCGCGGCGTCGCAATCGTTCACCATCCAGGTGGCGCGATTGAACGTTGCGCCGGTGGCCACCAACGAAGCGTATGCGACGCTCCAGGGCACGACGCTCACGGTCGCCACGCCGGGCGTGCTCGCCAACGACAGCGATGCGGACGGCGACCCGATCACGGCGGTGCTGTTCGCGGCGCCGACCAAGGGCACGCTCACGCTCGCCGCCAACGGCGGCTTCACCTACGTGCCCAACGCAGGCGCCACGGGCACCGATACGTTCAAGTACCGCGCCTTCGACGGCCTGCTCTACAGCGCCGCCGCCACGGTGACGATCACGCTGAACCCGAACCATGCGCCGGTCGCCGTGAACGACAGCGCCAGCGCGCCGGTTCGTGGAGCCGCCGCGTACACGCCGGTCGTCATCAACGTCCTGGCCAACGACACCGACGCCGACGGCAACCTCGACAGGACGACGGTGACGATCACCACGGCGCCGGGCAACGGCGGCTCGGCGAGCGCGAACGCCAACGGCACCGTCTCGTACACGCCGAAGAAGAGCTTCCGCGGCACGGAGACCTTCAAGTACAAGGTTCGCGACACTTCGGGCGCGCTTTCCAACGCGGCCACGGTGACGGTGACGGTGCAATGACGCGGCGTGCGCTCGCGAAGGCGCTCGCGGCGCTGGCGTGCGCGATGCTCGGGACCGCGGCATTCGCGCACGAGGGAGCGCACGCGAGCGCTCGCCCGGGCTACACGCGCTCGCTCGCCTCCTACGCGCTTCCCGACACGAAGCTCGTGGACATGGAAGGCAGGCCGTTCGCGCTGAGAGCGGACTTGAACGGCGACGGTCCGGTCATGCTGAATTTCGTGTTCACGACGTGCTCGGCGATCTGCCCGGTGATGAGCGCCACGTTCGCCCAGGTCCAGCAACTGCTCGCGCGCGACGGCGAGCGCCCGCGGCTCGTCTCGATCTCGGTCGACCCGGAGCACGACACGCCGGCGCGCCTGCGCGACTACGCGAAGAAGTTCGGCGCAGGCCCGCGCTGGAGCTTCGTGACGGGAAGCGCCGAGGCCTCGATCGCGGCCCAGCGCGCCTTCGACGTCTATCGCGGCGACAAGATGAGCCACGACCCGGTGACGCTCATGCGCGCCGCGCCCGGCGAGCCCTGGGTAAGGCTCGACGGCTTCGCGAACGCCCGCGAGCTCATCGAGGAATACCGCAAGCTCGTGCGCCGATGAGGGCGCGTTTCAGCGCGGCCGCCCTGCGGCTGACCGGGCTGCTGTGCGCCGCCGTTCTCGCCTCACCCGCCGCAGCCGCCGAAACCGGCGCGATCGATGCGGGCATGCGCATCTACCGCGAGGGTGTGCTGCCCTCGGGCGCGTTGCTCACGGCCACCGCACAGAACGGCACTGCGCTGCGCGGCGCCGACGCGGCGTGCACCAACTGCCACCTGCGCAGCGGCTACGGCACGAGCGAGGGACGCAGCACGGTCCGCCCGCTGCCGCCGCTCTTCGACCGCGACTCGATCGAGCGCACGGCGCTGCGCGCGCGCCCGGTGGGATCCGGACGGCCGCTGCTCGCCTATACCACCGAGTCGCTCGCACTCGCCCTGCGCGCCGGCGTCGATGCCGCCGGACGCCCGCTCGACACGCTGATGCCGCGCTACGAGATCGACGACGCGAGCGCCGCCGCGCTCGAGAAATACCTCGTGACGCTGGCCGCGAAGCCGGCGCCTGGAGTCACCGCGACGACGCTGCGTTTCGCGACCGTGGTGACGCCCGACGCCGACGCCACCAGCGCCGCCGCCATGCTGCGCGTGCTGCGCGCCTTCGTGGCCGACAAGAACGGCGGCAGCCGCTCGGAGACGCGGCGCCGGACGTCCGGAAGCGAGTGGATGTACCAGGGCTATCGGACATGGGAGCTCGATGCGTGGGAGCTGCGCGGGGCGCCGCAGACATGGGCCGCCCAGCTCGAGGCGTACCATCGCGAACGCCCGGCATTCGCGCTGCTGAGCGGGATCGGCGCCGAGCACTGGGAGCCGGTCCACGCTTTCTGCGAGCGCTTCGAGGTGCCCTGCGTCCTGCCCAACGCGAGTGCCGCGCGCGCGAGCGGCGACTTCTACTCGATCTATTTCGCGCAGGGCAGCGCCTTCGACGGCGCGCTGCTCGCGCGCCACCTCCAGGATCGCGGGGCGCCCGTGCGCCCGGTGGTCCAGGTGTATCGCGCGGACGGCGCGGGCCGCGAGGCCGCCCAGGAGTTGCGCAAAGCCCTGCCGCGCGATGCCGTGTCCGACGTCGCTCTCGACCCGGGCATGCCTGTGGCCTCCGCTTTGCGCTCGGCGGTCTCCGAACGCGCGCCGGGTTTCACGCTGGTGCTGTGGCTCGGGGCAACGGACCTCGAAGCGCTGCCCGCCAGCGCGCCGTTGCTGAGCGGCGCGAGCGAGATCTACGTCTCCGCGAGCCTCGCGCCGGCCGATCGCCTCGACCCGGGCGAAGCGCTCCGGGCGCGCATGCGCGTGGTCCACCCGTTCGACCTTCCCGCGGCTCGTGAACCGCGGCTCGCGCGCGCGCGCATGTGGTTCGCGGCGCGGCGCATCCCGGTCGACGACGAGCGCGTGCAGGCGAACACCTTTTTCGCGGCCACCCTCGTCGCGGATGCGCTCGGCCATATCGTCGACATCCATTCGCGCGAATTCCTGGTCGAGCGCATCGAGCACATGGCGAGCCGCATGCCCAACACCTCGGCGTACCCACGCATCAGCCTCGCACCCGGACAGCGCTACGCGTCGAAGGGCGGATACATCGCGCGGTTCTCCGCGGACTCCGCGCCCGCCCTGGTCGCGGCGAGCGACTGGATCGTGCCCTGAGCGCCGCAAGCCCGCCCACGGGAGTTTGACCTGCCCTGACAAGGCCGCCCACAATCGCCCGAGGCCGCGCCGCTTCCGGGCGCGCGGCCGTCATTCCTGCGTCATTTTTCCGGCGCAGTCTTCGCGGACCTCTACAACAGAAAAAGGGAACGCCATGAAAACATACCGCTTGCTCCACGCCGCTCTAGTCGCGATCGCCTGCATCGTCCCCTGGCCGGGCGAAGCCGCCGATCGCCATTCCGAAGCCGTCACGGTGCCGCTGGTCATCGGCCACCGTGGGGGCGCCACCGGGTACCTCCCCGACCACACGCTCGAGAACTACGCGCTCGGCATCGAGCTGGGCGCCGATTTCATCGAGCCCGATCTCGTGGCCACGAAGGACGGCGTGCTGATCGCGCGCCACGAGCCCAACCTGATCGCCACCACCAACGTGAAGGACCTGCCGCGGTTCGCGTCGCGCCGGCGCACGGCGACGATCGACGGCGCGACCGAAGAGGGCTTCTTCGCGAGCGACTTCACCCTCGCCGAGATCAAGACGCTGCGTGCGGTGCAGCCGCTCGCCGACCGCGACCCGCGCTTCAACGGCGACTTCAAGATTCCCACGTTCGACGAGGTGATCGCGCTCGCCCGGCGCAAGAGCGCCGAGAAGGGTCGCACCATCGGCATCTATCCGGAGACCAAGCACCCCACGTATCACCAGCGGCTCGGCCTCGCGCTGGAAGACCGCTTGCTGGACGCATTGCGCCGCGCGGGACTGAACCGCCGCGACGCGCCGGTGTTCATCCAGTCGTTCGAGACCGCGAACCTGAAATACCTGCGTACGCGAACCAGCGTGCGCCTGGTGCAGCTCGTCGACGCGAACGACGTGAATGCCGACGGCACGCTCGACTTCACCCCGCCCTTCGACCGGCCCTACGACTGGACCGTCTCGGGCCGCGCCGGGCTCTTCAAGGACCTGGTGACGCCCGCGGGGCTTACCGAAGTCGCGACCTACGCCGACGGCATCGGCCCGTGGAAGCCGTACATCATCACCGAGGCGTTCGGGCACCTGCAGCCGCCGAGCAACGTCGTCGCGAACGCGCACGCGCGCGGGCTGGTCGTGCATCCGTACACGTTCCGCAACGAGCAGAGACGGCTCGCCGCGGACTACAACGGGAACCCGATCAACGAGTACCTGCGCTTCTACGAAGCGGGCGTCGACGGCCTCTTCAGCGACTTCGCCGATACCGCGTTCGCCGCACGCGCGATGTTCCTGCTCGACAACGACCCGACCTACGCCGACTGCCTCGTGTACCTGCGAGGCTGCGACGGCAATCGCCGCTGAAGGGCGCGCGAGGAAGCCACGCGGAAGAGCGCACCCGGGGGAGCCATCGGGAGGATCGGCTCCCCCGGTCCATTTGGCGTTCCGCCCATCGAACCGCGTTTGTCGAGGATCAAGTTGCCGCCGCCGATTGAGCCGAAGATGACCTTCGGCACAGCTGGAAGTGAGTGGCACGCATGTCGGATGCGACGCGGGTTTCGGGCTTCGAGATCGTCACCCGGACGGATTTCTCGGACGTCACCTATCTCCTGGAGATACGCCACCCCCTGATGGCGCGCGCCGCGAGGCCCGGCCAGTTCGCCATCGTGATGCCGCGCGAGCACGGGGAGCGTATTCCGCTCACGCTCGCCGATTTCGATCCCGGCAAGGGCACGGTGACGTTCGTGATCCAGGCCGTCGGAAAGAGCACGCGCGAGATGCAGCGCGATGGCCGCGTGGGTTCGGGGCTCTTCGCGGTCGTCGGTCCCATGGGGATTCCCAGCCAGATCGGTGCGGCGAAGAAAGTCGTTTGCGTCGGCGGCGGACTGGGCGTGGCGCCCATCTATCCGCAGGCGCGTGCCTTCAAACATTCTGGCGCGTACGTGATCGGCGTGGTCGGGTTCCGTACCCGCGCGCTCATGTTCTGGGAGGAGAAGTTCCGCGCGGTCTGCGACGAGCTGATCGTGTGCACCGACGACGGCTCCGTCGGCCTGAAGGGGCTGGTGACCGCAGGCATCGCGCAGGCGCTCGCGCAGCACTCCGACATCGACGAGGTGATCGCGATCGGCCCGCCCGTGATGATGAAGGGCTGCGCGCAGACCACGCGGGCGCGCAAGATCCGCACGATGGTGAGCCTCAATCCCGTGATGGTCGACGGCACCGGAATGTGCGGGGGATGCCGGGTGAAGATCGGCGAGCAGATCAAGTTCGCGTGCGTCGACGGGCCCGATTTCGACGCGCACCTGGTGGATTTCGACGACCTCATCGCGAGACTCGGCCGCTTCAAGGCGACCGAGAAGCAGGCCCTCGAACGCTGGCAGGAAAGCTGCCGGCTGCCCGGGCGAACCGGAGCGTCCTGACATGGCGATCCCGAAGGCGACCCAGAAGCGCAAGACGATCCGCACGATCCCGCAGAACCGCACGCCCATGCGCGAGCAGGATCCGCTCGTGCGCGCGCACAACTTCGATGAAGTCACGCTCGGCTACTCGCGCGAGGAGACGCTCCTCGAGGCCGAGCGCTGCCTGATGTGCGTCGACGCGCCCTGCATACGCGGCTGCCCGGTCGGCATCGATATTCCCGCGTTCATCAAGAAGATCACCGAAAAGAGTTTCCGCGGCGCCTACGACGTGATCACCGACACCAACCTCCTGCCCTCCGTCTGCGGGCGCGTGTGCCCGCAGGAAAGCCAGTGTGAAGGTGTCTGTACAGTGGGCGAGACGCTCGAGCCGGTGGCCATCGGGCGCCTCGAGCGCTGGGTCGGCGACCAGGCGATCGCCGGCGGCTGGGCGAATATTCCCTACATCGAGCCCAGCGGCTTTCGCGTCGGCATCGTCGGCTCGGGCCCGGCCGGGATGGCGTGCGCCGCCGACATGGCCAAAGCCGGCTGCGAGGTCGTCGTGTACGAGGCGTTCCACACGCCGGGCGGGGTACTCAAGTACGGCATTCCCGACTTCCGCCTGCCCAACGCGGTGATCGACGTCGAGATCGACAAGCTCGCGCAGCTCGGCATCCGCTTCGAGTGCAACACGCTCGTCGGGCGCCTCTTCACCATCGAACAGATGATCCGCGAGATGGGCTTCCACGCGGTGTTCCTCGGCACCGGCGCGGGCTATCCGAGCTTCATGGGCATTCCCGGCGAATCGCTGAACGGCGTCGCCTCCGCGAACGAGCTGCTCACGCGCTGCAACCTGATGCGCGCGCGCGATTTCCCGGACTACGACACACCCCTGCAGCCGGGCAAGCGCGTGGCGGTGATCGGCGCCGGCAACACGGCGATGGACGCGATGCGCGTGAGCCTGCGCCTGGGCGCCGAGAAGGTCCTGTGCATCTACCGTCGTACGCGCAACGAGGCCCCGGCACGCGCCGAGGAGATCCACCACGCAGGCGAGGAAGGGGTCGAATTCCAGTGGCTCACGAGCCCGGTCGAGATCCTGGGAGACGCCGAGAAGCGCGTACGGGCCATCCGCTGCATCCGCATGGAGCTGGGGGAGCCCGACGCGTCGGGTCGACAGCGTCCCGTGCCGGTGCCGGGAAGCGAATTCGAAATCGAGGTCGACAGCGTGGTCTATGCAATCGGCACCAACGCCAATCCGATTCTCGGGCAGACCTCGAAGCTGAAGCTCGATGCACGCGGGTACATCGCCACCGACGAGAGCCTCGCGACCTCGATCCCGGGCGTTTTCGCCGGCGGCGACATCGTCACGGGCGCGGCGACCGTGATCCAGGCCATGGGCGCGGGGCGCAAGGCCGCGCGCGGCATGAAGGCCTGGCTCGGACTGCGCGACACCGAAGTGATCTACGACACCGAGGTCCCCGACAGCGCGCGCGGGCTCTTCGGCATCGATCCCCTGGAGAGAAACCATGCACGCTTTCGCGTCGGTTGACGCCGCGGCCCGGGAGCGGACAGCCGTCGTCCTCGAAGAGCACAACGTCGAGGTGATCAGCG
>JANPHA010000339.1:0-12300 GCA_031424255.1 Burkholderiales bacterium
CCCGAATTGGAATTGCGGAGTCTGACCCCCGAATTCACCCGAATTCAGGCTTTGACGTAGCGGCGAACGCCGGCGTCGTCGACGATGCGGCGAACCCGGCCCTGGTGATGGAGGTAGTGCAGGTGCGCGATCGCCTCTCCCATCGCGAACATCATCTGGTGGTCGTCGAGCTCGCGGCGGAAGAGCAGCGGCAGGGCCTGGTAGGCGCTGAGGGGCTCGGCGCAGCCTTCGAGCAGGCGCACGAGGCGCTGCTCGTGGTGCTCGTGGAGCTGCGCGATGCGCGCGTGCAGGCCGTGGAAGACGCGCTCGTGGGAGGGCAGCACGAGCGCGTCGCCGGGAAGGTGCCCGAGGCGGCTGAGCGAGCCGAGAAACGCCTCGAGCGGATTGGCCTCGGGCTGGTTGCCCCACACGCCGACGTTGCTCGTGATGCGCGGCAGCACCTGGTCCGCGGAAATCAGGACGTTCAGCGATTCGCACCACAGCGTCGCCTGCTCGGGCGCGTGGCCGAAGACCGTGATCACTTCCCACTCGCGCCCGCCGATCGCGAGCTTGTCGCCGTGCATCATGCGCCGATAGCGCCGCGGAACCGCCGGCACCCCACGGATGTAGCCGTTGCCGCTGCGCAGCCTTTCGGGGAGTTTCGCGGTATCGAGCCCGTTGCGCGCGAAGAGGTCGATGCCGTTGGTGCGATCGAACCCGGCGGCGTCGTCGTGCGCGGCGTGCGCCGAGAGAAACTCGGTCGACGTCATCCAGAACGGCGCTCCGGTGCGCTCCACCAGCCACGCGGCGCTGCCCACGTGATCGGGATGGTAGTGGGTGACGACGATGTTCTTCACCGCCCGGCCCTGCATCACGCCGGCGAAGTGCCGCTCCCACAGGTCCCACGTCGCCTGCACGCCGAAGCCGGTGTCGACGAGCGTGAAGCCGTCGCCATCCTCGAGCACCCACAGGTTGATGTGGTCGAGCGCGAACGGCAGCGGCATGCGGATCCACCACACGCCCTCGGCGACCGGAATCGCCTCGCCCGGCGCGGGAACGCGCTTGGCGAAGGGGTGGGTGACCGGCTGCGCTACTTGGTCGTGAAGATCCACAGCCCGTTCCATGCCGGTCCCGGCGGGTTCGCGCGGAAATGCTGGATGCGCTTCAGATAGAGCTTGTAGAGCTTGCTCTCGGGCGCGGCGTAGGCGAGGTTCTTGAGCGTTTCCTCCGCATCGTCCCAGCGCTGCTTGCGGTAGAACTCGAGCGCCTTGTGGAAGCGGTCGACTTCCTGCAGATGGGTCTCCCCGATCTCGCCGATCCTGCCGAGCGGCTCGAAGATCGCGACACCGGTGTGGCGCCCTTTCACCACGACCCGGTCGACCTCGCGATAGACGAAGCCGGTGGCGGCATTGACGATGTTCTCGGAGACCAGGATCCCGACGCCGTATTCCTTGGTCAGGCCCTCGAGGCGCGCGGCGAGGTTCACCGAGTCGCCCAGCACCGTATACGCGCGGCGGAATTTCGAGCCCATGTCGCCCACGTTCATCTCGCCGTTGTTCAGGCCCACGCCGATGTTGAGCACCGGCCAGCCGCGTTTCACGAACTCGGTGTCGAGCGCGCGGATGCGCTTCTGCATGTCGAGCGCGGCTTGCACGCCATGGATCGGATGCTGCGGATCGTTGAGCGGCGCGCCCCAGAACGCCATGATCGCGTCGCCGATGTACTTGTCGATCGTGCCCTGCTGCTGCTGGATCACCTCGGTCATCTCGGTGAGGTAGCTGTTCATCATGTCCTTGAGCCCCTCCGGCGGGAGGCCCTCGGAGATCGAGGTGAAGTCGCGCACGTCCGAGAACAGCACCGTCATGTCGCGGCTCTCGCCGCGCATCGAGTACTCCTCGGGGTTGCGCGACATCTGCGCCACCAGCTCCTTCGGCACGTAGGTCCCGAAGAGGCCGGTGATGAGCCTGCGCGAGCGCGCCTCCATGAAGAAGCCCCACGCCATGTTGAGCAGGTAGAGCAGCGCCAGCATCAGCATGGGTGCCGCGATGTTGAGCACGTAGTTGTACGACTTCCACGCCCAAAGGTTCATCGAGATCACCAGCAGCGCGATCAGCGCCACCGCCGCGGTCGATCCGAGCGCCGAGAGCCGCGGCAGCAGGATCGCGAGCGGGATGCCGATGATGAGCAGCGTCAGCACCGAGAGCGCCAGCACCTCCGGCGGCTTGTACATGATGTTCTCGTCGAGGAAGCCGCTGATCAGGTTCGCGTGCACCTCGACCCCGGGGAAATCCTCGCGCACCGGCGTCGAGCGCAGGTCGAGCAGGCCTTGCGCCGAGGTGCCGACGATGATGATCTTGTCCTTCAATTCGTCCGGCGATATCCTGCCGCGGATCACGTCGGTCGCCGAGACGTAGCGATAGACGCCGAAGGCCCCCCGGTAGGGAACCAGCGCGCTCATGCGCTCGTCGAGCGGGATCGTGGTCTTGCCGATCTGCACCCACGGCACGAGCGCGAGGTTGCCGACCCGCGGCGCCTCCACCTTGAGCTGCGCCGGGACGTTGCCCATGTAGGTGCGCGCCACCGCGAGCGAGAACGCCTCGTAGAACCCGTCGCCGTATTTCATGTACATCGGCACGCGCCGCGTGACGCCGTCGAAGTCGAGCGACGGATAGAGGTGGCCCGCGGCCGCGGCCTGCTTCTGCAAGGGGCCGATGTTGCCGCTGTAGCCGGTCGCCTCGTTGTGGATGTATTCCCAGCTCGGGTCGCCGAGCGATTTCGCGATGAACGACGGCTGCGGCAGCTCCCCCGACCGGTCGGTCTTGCCGCCGAGGAAGAAGCCCAATACCACCGGGTGCTTGCCGACCTCCTCGGCGAGGATCTGGTCGTAGTCGAGGGAGCCGCGCGAGCGCTGCAGCCAGTTCTGGAATTCCGGGTTGTCCTTCAGGTCGCCCTTGGAGATCGCGTCGAGGCTCGCCAGGCCCGAGCTCGGGTCCGGCTCGGCGAACGCGATGTCGAATCCGACGACGGACACCTTGTAGCGCTCGAAGAGCTGCTTGACCATCAGCGCGACCTTGTTGCGGCTCCACGGCCAGCGCCCCTCGGCGTTGAGGCTCTTCTCGTCGATGTCGAGGATCACGACGCGCGGGTCGAGCGTGTTCGGCAGGAAGAGGCGCAGCCGCGCGTCGTACGCGAGGAGCTCGAGCTGCTGGACGAAGCGCGACTGCACCCATTCCATCTCGTGCAGGAAGAAGGCGCCCACGACGGCGAGGCTCGCGCCGATGCGGATCACCGTCTTGATGTCGATTCGCGGATTCCAGCGGGCGCTGAGTTTCACGGCCTTGTTCTAGTCGTGGGAAGGGGGCAGCCGGTGCACCGGAATGATACACCGGGGACCATGCGTGGCGGCGTGTTCACGCGCGGCCGCGCAGCCATCGGACGAGGGCGCGCAGGGGCGCGGTGAGCTTCCACGACGTGCTCGCGAGCAGCTCGCTCTCGCGTTGTCGTGCCCCGGCCCGCCCGGCCTCGGCGTCGCGCAGCGCCGCCGCGGTTTCCGCCACGCGCCGTTGCGCCGCTTCCAGCTTCGCGAGCGCGGCGTCGCGTTCCGCCGCCGTCGCGACGTTGCGCGAGTGCATCCCGCCACGCTCCTGCTCGGCGAGAACGGCACGATCGCGCAGCGCCACGAGCGATGTCGCCTTGCCGCAGCGCACACCGTCGTCGAAGAGCTCCACCAGCGTGGGCTGGGGAAGGTCCTCGTGGGGCGCTCTCAGGCGCAGCCGCGCGACATCGGGTAGCGCCCGGTGGGGCGCGGCACCGGCGGGCCCGATAGCGCCGAGGTAGCGCGCGCGGTATTCGCCGAACGACATCTCTTCGGGACGCGCGATCGTCGCGGCCTGCGCGGCATTCGCGCTCGCCATCAGCGCATCGTTCACGCGCGCGGGCGATTCCTTCCACGAGACGATGCGGGCACCTTCCCGCCCGGCGAGGCGAGCGGGCAGCGCGCCCAGGTCGGTGGCGACGATCGGCAGGCCCGTGTCGAGGGCGGCCGAGAGCGTGTACGAGAACGTCTCCGGCACTTGCGTCGGGAAGAAGATCGCATCGCCGCGCTCCAGCGCCAGTAACTCGGCCAGAGTCTCCTCGCGAAATTCGCCGGTGAACGAGAGCGGGAGCTCCGGCCACGGAGGAAGCGGACGCGCGAGATAGCCCACCACGCGGAAATGCAGGGGCAACCCGCGCGCCTTCGCGTCGCGCGCGCACGCCTCGAGAAGGTCGATTCCCTTGGCGGGGGAGAGGCCTCCCGGCACGAGGATCTTCACGCGCGAGGGGTGCGCGGGCGGCTCATGGCGCGCATGCGGCCACACGACCGCGGTGACGTCGGGGAAGTAGCGCTGGATGCGCTCGGCGGCGTCGACCGAGGGCGCGATCACGCGGCCGGCCGAAGCCAGCAGCGCGTGGAATGCCGCGCGCCACTCGGGAATCGAGAGCGGCCATTGCGCCGGTCCCCCGTCGAGACAGCGCATGCACAGCGGGTCGCCGCGCTCGCCGCAGTAGCGTCCCGAGGCATCGGTCAGGTGGTAGCGCGGGCAGAGCGCGACATAGTCGTGCACCGTCACGTCGTGGGGCGCGCCCAGGCGCCGCGGCAGGTCGAGCACCGCCGGGGGCAGGCCGTGGACGTGATGGAAGTGCACGCGCGCGACGCCGATCGCCGCGAGAACGCCGATGAGCGCCTCCCACTCGTCGAGCACGTGGAACCAGAGCGCGAACTCCTCCTCGCGCCCGATCCAGGTGAGCGCGGCGTACGACTTGAGGTGCGGCCGAAGCAGCAGGACCTCGCATTCGCCCGCGAGCGCGGCGGCGAGCTCCTCGATGTGGCGCTGCACGCCGCCCGCGAACGGGTGGCTCACGAACAGCAACCGCGGGCGCGGCGAGCGGCGCAGCCGCTCGAGGTCGGCGCGGCGGCGCAATTCGAGCGCCGGATCCGCGGCCAGGTATTCGCGCAACCCCGGCTGGAATTCCGGATACAGCTCGTCGACCGTCGCCTGCGCGCGTGCGCGCCGCTCCACGCCGCTCGCGCCGAACGAGACCTCGCCCACGTGGCGCACGAACACATCGCCCGCGAGCACGTTGCGATAGCCGGCACGCGCCGCGCGCATGCAGAAGTCCACCTCCTCGCCGTAGCCCGTGCCGTAGCGCGTCGCGTCGAACGTTCCGATCCGCTCGATGCAGCGGCGCGTGATCAGCACGCAGAACCCGACGGCGGTCGGGATATCCACCGCATGGCCCGGATTCGCGGCGGCGAACGCGCGGTCGAGACTCGCCGGGGTCTCCCCGGCGGGCAGCGCATTGGCGACGAGTGTGCGCGGGTAGCTGCAGATCGTCGCGTTGGAGGAAAACGGCGTGACGGTGCCGATGGTGGTGTCGCGCTCGACGTGCGCGTGGAGACGGTCGAGCCAGCCATCGGCGACCTCGGTATCGCTGTTGAGCAGCACCACGTCGCGATCCGGATGCAGCGCCATCCCCTCGTTGCAGGTGACGACGAACCCGCGATTTTCGGCGTGCACGATCAGCGTGATGCGCCCTTCGGCGGCGAGCGGGCGCAGCCATGCGGAAAGCGCCGGCTCGGGGCTCGCGTCGTCGATGACGATCACTTCGAACGCGGACGCATTGCGCGCGGCGAGCACGCTCTCGACGCAGGCGCGGGTCTCGGCTTGCCCGCGATAGACCGGAATGACGACGTCGATCAATCTAGCTTCGCTGCTTGCGATCGGCCATCTCGAACAGCCGCTCGAGAGACGCGGCCGCGACCTCCGGGGAGAAGTGGCGCACCACGTTGGCGAGCCCGGCGCGCGAGAGCCGGTTCCACAGGGCCTCGTCGCGATACAGGCGCGCCACCGCCTCGGCGAAGCGCTCCGGATCGTCGGCCACGAGGATCTCGTCGCCTTCGATGAGGTGCATGCCCTCCACCGAGGGCGTGGTCGCCACCACCGGCAGGCCATGGCTCATGCTGTGGTTGATCTTGCCCTTCACGCCCGCGCCGTAGCGCAGCGGCGAGACCGACAGGCGGCAGCGTTCGAGCCACGGCTCCAGGTCGGGCACGTACCCCACCACCTCGAGGTCCTCGCCGCCGAGATCGAGCACCGACCGGGGCGGATTGCTGCCGAGGATGTACGACTTCACGCCCGGCAGCCGCTCGCGCAGCCGCGGGGCGATCTCGCGCGCGTACCAGATCGCCGCATCGACGTTCGGGGGATGGCGATATCCGCCGACGAAGAGGATGCCCTCGCGCTCGGCGAACGGACGGCCCGCGCCGGCGACGTAGTGGATGTTGGTCTGCACCATCACCGTCGCGCGCGGCACCTCGCGGGCGAGGATCTCGCGCTCCACCTCGCTCACCACCCAGGTCACGTCGCTGCGCCGGATGCATTCGATCTCCTGCTGGTAGATCACCTGCGCGCTCTGCGCGAGCGACTTGCTGCCCTCGAGCTCGGCGAGCCGGCGATGGCGCAGGTAGTGCAGGTCGAGCGTGTCGAGCACCAGCAGAGCACGCGGCGCGTGCTTGCGCACCGCCTCGATCCAGCGCGAGGCCACGTAGTAGCGGGCGAGGACGATCACGTCGAACTCGCCGCCGCGCTCCTCGATCAGCGCCTCGATGGAGGTCACGAACGGATGGTAGAGGACCTCCACGCCGAGCTGCTGCAAGCGACTCACGTAGGGCTCGAGGTGCTGCAGGTTCTCCGCGACGAAGGTCACGCGGCAGCCCTGCTTCTGCATCTCGCGGATCAGCCGCCAGGTGCGCACCGAGCCCGAGTCCTGGTCCGGCGTGAGCATGCACGCTTCCACGAAGAGCACGTGGCGCTTCGCGGCGCGGTCGCGCTCGAGCCGCGGCAGCAGGCCGTTCACGCGATGCGACGACAGGACATTTCTCCAGCGCGCCTGGAACTTGGCCTGGTTATCGACCTGGTGGCGCTTCACGCCGCCGGTCACGCTGGATCCGTGCGACACGCCCTCGAAGTGCACGACTTCGGCGGCCGGCTGGTAGTAGACCTTGCGTCCCGCCTCGCGCACCTTGAAGCAGAAGTCGGTGTCCTCGCAGTACGCCGGGACGTAGCGCGTGTCGAAGCCGCCGAGCGCGAGGAAGAGCGCGCGCGGCACCAGCAGGCAGGCCGCGGAGCAGTAGTCGGCTTCGCGCAGGTAGTTGTATTCGGGCTTCGCGGGATCGTCGCCGCGGCCGTAGTTCCACGCGGAGCCGTCGCGCCAGACGATGGCCCCGGCTTCCTGCAGGCTGCCGTCGGGATAGACGAGCTTGGCGCCGACCGCGCCGGCGCGCGGATCCGCCGCGAAGACCGCGAGCAGCGCTTCGATCGTGCCGGGAGCGACCAGCGTGTCGTTGTTAAGCAGCAGGACGTAATCGGCGCGCGCGAGCTCCACGCCGCGGTTGCAATTGCGCACGAAGCCGAGGTTCTCGGCATTGCGCTCGAAACGCACGCCCGTGACCCCGAGCAGCGCATCCTCGGCGGCGACCGGCGCGCAGTCGTCCATGACCAGCACCTCGAGCGGCACGCGCGCCGCTTCGGCCGCGAGCGACTTGAGGCAGGTGAACGTATGCAGGTCCTGCCCGTAGGTGGGAATGATCACCGACACGCGCGGCGCGTCGGAAGCGGGGATGTGCAGCGGTTCGATCGCCGCCGCCAGGCCGCCGCGCGCGCGCAACCCCGCGACGATGCCGGGACGCGCGATCAGCTTCGCGCCGACGCGGCGCAGCAGCTCGATCACGCCCTGGTCCTTGGCGATCTGGCGCGCGGTGGCGAGCCGCGGCGTGAGCAGCCGCACCTGAAGCACGACGCTGCGCGCGAGGCGCACGGCGAGCTTGAAGCGGTGCACCACGAAGCGCATCGGGGCGGTGAGGCGCCAGAACGTGCTGCGCTCGTAGGAGCGCGCCTTGGCGCGCGCCGCATCCACCGCTTCCTCGAGCTTGCGCACGGTCTGCGCATGTTCGCGGCGCATGTCGGCGAGGTCGCGATGGGTGGTCGCGAGCTCGCTCACCACCAACTCCTTCTCGCTTCGCAGCGTCCCCAGCTCGGTATCGAACTCGGCGATGCGGTTGCCGAGGTAGGTGCGCGTCTCGACGTGGCCGCAAAGCACGCCGTTCACGTAGAGGTCGCGCAGGTTCGGGCGCGGCAGCGGGCTCTCGGGGCGGAACCAGGCGCTGGGCGGAAGCGGGGGCGCCGAGTCGGGCGCGCGCGCGCCCAGGGCGCGAAGCGGCGCAAGGAGCTGGGTCCGGTACTGCTCGGGGGTCATCGTCTAGTCCGCGAGGGAAGCCGCGCTGGGCGCCACGGCGATCGGGCGCAGCCGCGCGAGGAGCGCATCGTTGATGGCGCTTGCCGGCGCGCCGGGCTCGACCAGCGCGTGGGAGCGGTACCCGGCGAGGCGTTGCGGCAGCGCGCCGAGGCGCGTCGCGACGATCGGCAGCCCGCTCTGCATCGCCACGCTCAGCGTGTACGAGTAGGTCTCCGGCACCTGCGACAGGAACAGGAACGCATCCGGGCGCTCGAGGGCGAGGAGCGGCGCGAGCTGCTCGTCGGGATACGAGCCGCCGATCGTGAGCGGGGCGGCGGGCCACGTCTTGAGGGGCCGGTCGACGTGGCCGATCACGTGGAAGTGCAGCGGCAGGGCGCGCGCGGCGGCGTCGCGCACGCATTCCTCGAGCGCCAATAGGCCCTTGATCGCGGATACCCCGCCCAGCACCGCCACCTTGTACACGACCTCGGCCGGCGGGCGCATCTCCGGATGGGGCCACTCGAGCGTCGCCACGTCGGGAAAGTAGCGCGCGATGCGCGTGCCGATGTCGGACGAAGGCACGATCACCCGGTCGGCGCGGCGCAGCACCTGGTGGAAGAGCGAGCGCCAGGCGACGATGTCGAGCGGCCATTGCGCGGGGCGCTTCGCGATGCAGGCGTTGCAGCCCGCGGTGTCGGGCTCGCCGCAATAGCGGCCATCCTCGTCGTTCAAGTGGTATTGCGGGCACATCGGGAAATGATCGTGCAGCGTCACGTCGTAAGGCACGTCGAGGGCGCCCGGCAGCTCGAGCACCGCGCGCGGCAGCCCGTGCACATGGTGCAGGTGCACGCGCGCGACACCCAGGTAGCGCAGCAGCGCCACGCACGACGCCCATTCGGACGGCGCGTCGAACCAGGCCTCGAACTCCTCGCCCTCGCGCAGCCACTTGAGCGTGACCCCGCCTTCGCCCTCGGGCCGCAGCACGAGCACCTCGCAATCGTCGGCGAGCAACCGGACGAGATCGCGCACGTGGCGCTCGATGCCGCCGCCCCAGCGATGGGTCACGAGCAACAGGCGCGCGCGCGGCGAGGCGCGCAGGCGCGCGAGATCGACGCGGCGGCGAAACGGGCGCGCGGGCTCGCGGTGCACGAAGTGGCGCACCAGGGGCTGGAATTCGGGATAGCGCTCGTCGATGATGGCTTGGGCGCGCTCGCGCCGCGGCGCTCCCGATTCGGCGAACGAGACCTCGCCTTCGTGGTAGACGAACGTGTCCGCGCAGAGCAGGTGGCGGAAACCCGCGCGCGTCGCGCGCATGCAGAAATCCACCTCCTCGCCGTAGCCGGCGCCGAACGCCGCGGCGTCGAAGAGCCCGACTTCCTCCAGGGCCGCGCGCGTCACGTACATGCAGAAGCCCACGCCGGTCGGAAGCTCCACGGAGAAGCCGGCGTTCTCCTGCGCGAACATGCGATCGAGATCGGCGGTGCGCAGGCCCGGCGGGAGCGCGTTGCGCGCGGAGAAAACCGGATAGCTGCACACCGTGGCGTTGTTCGAGAACGGAGTGGCGGTGGCCACGCGCGCTTCGCGCCGCGCGCAGGCCGCGAGCCGGTCGAGCCAGCCATGCGCCACTTCCGTATCGCTGTTGAGCAGCACCACGTCGCGATCGGGATGCAGGACCATCGCTTCGTTCACGCTGGCGACGAAGCCGCGGTTTGCGTCATGAACCCGAAGCGTGATCTTTCCCGCCGCGTGCAGCTCGGCCAGGTAGCGCGCGAGCGTGGGCTCGGGCGTCGCGTCGTCGATCACGACGAGCTCGCACGCGAGCGCGTTGCGCGCCGCGAGCACGCTCTCGAGACAGCGCCGCGTCGCGGCGAGCCCGCGGTAAACCGGGATGATGAGGTCGATCAAGGCAGGTGCAGGCGGCAGAACATCCGCGATTTTATCGGATTAACCGTCCCAGTACGCTGTGCGACAATCGCCCACGAAAAGTCGAGGAGCACCGGTTTGAACATTTCCAGGCCTCCAGGTTTCCCGCCGGGCCACTTCTATTCGCCCACGGTGGATCTCGACGAGGTCGCGGCGCGCGCGGCCGAGATCTGGCCCGCGGAACCGGTGGTGGCGGGAATCGACTTCAACGACGCGTTCCACCGCGAGGTGTTCGCCGAGCGCTTCCCGGCGTTCATCGGCGACTACGATTACCCCGAGCGCCTCGCCGACGATGGCGCGCTCGACGCGTTCTACACGCAGAACACCCAGTTCAGCTGGCTCGATTCGCGCCTGCTCTTCGTGTTGATGCGCGCCTTCGCCCCGCGGCGCATCGTCGAGGTGGGCTCGGGCTATTCCTCCCTGCTGATGGCGGACGTGAACCGGCGCTTCCTCGGCGGCGCCTGCGAGATCACCTGCATCGAGCCGTTTCCGCGCCCGTTCCTCAAGAAGGGAATTCCCGGGATCGCGCGCCTCATCGAGCGCAAGGTGCAGGAAGTCGGCCTCGACGAGTTCGCGCGGCTCGAATCCGGCGACATTCTCTTCATCGATTCATCCCACGTCTCGAAGACCGGCAGCGACGTGAACTACCTCTACTTCGAGGTGTTGCCGCGATTGAAGCGCGGCGTGAAGATCCACATCCACGACATCTTCCTGCCCCACGATTACCTCAAGGATTGGGTGCTGGGCGAGGGCCGCAGCTGGAACGAGCAGTACGTGCTGCGCGCGCTTCTCATGTACTCGACCGGCTTCAAAGTGCTCTTCGGCGCGAACTACGCGTTCCACCGGTTCCCCGGCGAAGTGAAGGCCGCCCTGGCTCTGCGTTCCGGCGCCGCGTTCGGCGGCGGCAGCTTCTGGATCGAGAGAACCTAGAAACCCCGGTTTTCAGGGGGGGCGGATGCAGAACGCGGGATCGAGGCCGTCGAGGTAGAGGCGCTCCCCGGTCCGGCCGGCGATCATCGCCGCCACCACGTGGGTCGGCTTGATGCGCCCGGTGCGGATCTCGGCCTCGTCGCGCGCGTGGACGCGGTCGATGAAATCGCGATCCCATTGGGCCGAGGCGTCGAAGTTGTGGCCGAAGCTGCGGTCGATGAACGGGTCGATCAGGTTGGCGTAGGCGCCGAACAGGTCGAAGTCGAAACGCTCGACCAGCAGCGGCAGCACCTCCTGCGCGCGCACGCCTTCGAAGCAGCCCTGCGCGCAGTCCCAATCCATGAACGAGTCTTCCTGCCGGTTGAGCTGGCGGTTGAAGCGATACGCGTCCGGGAGCTCGTCCCAGAATTGCCGCAGGATCGCCAGTGCCTCGGGCCAGCGCTGGTGCCCGTTGCGGCCGATCATGTCCGAGGTGACGAAGCGGCCGCCGCCTTCGATCGACTGGCCGATCGCGTCGAACAGCGCCTCGAGGCGGGTCACGTGGTGCAGCGACTGGTTGGCGATGACCGCGTCGCAGGGGCCGTCGGCGGTCCAGTCGTTGAAGTCGCCGCGCACGGGACGCACTTGCGCCTCGACACCCTCGGCGCGCGCGAGCTGCGTGCCGCGCTCGAGCATCGCATCGCTGATCTCCACGCATTCGAGCGTGAAGTCGCGCAGGCCCCGCGCCACGAGCTGCTTCGCGATGCGCACCTCGGTGTCGCAGTTGCCGGCGCCGATGCTCACGAAGCGGCGCTGCGCGCGCGCGCTGCCCTGGTAGGCGCGTTCGAGCTGGCCCACGAAAAGCTCGTCGGGATTGCCGAAGCCCAGGGCGCGGAACTTCCCCACCAGGTGCTTGTTGGACCAGTAGTGGAATATTTCCGGCAGCGCATGCACGTCGACGTTGGTGTCGAAGTAAGCGTGCTCCGCCTCGAGGCGGCGCGCGTACTCGCCGCGATCGCGACCGGGTGAAAAAAGCCGGAGGAGCGAATGCAGGTTCACAGAGGGGAATTATTGCATTGTCCAGTAAAATAGCAGGCTGCCCATGCCCTCCCTCCCTCCTGCCGCCGCGACGCGTCCCCTCCGTGCAATCGTCGCGGCGGGGCCTGCCGACATCGATCGACTGGAAGCCCTGGTGCGCGGCGTCACGGGCCAGGC
>JANPHA010000340.1:0-5964 GCA_031424255.1 Burkholderiales bacterium
CTGGAAGAGCGTGACACCGCCTTCCACGCGCGAGCCGTCCGGCTTCGGCGGCAGCATCAGGTTCTTGATGCGCACGTTGGCGAACGTGCCGCGCATCATCACCTCGTGGTTGCCGCGGCGCGCGCCGTAGCTGTTGAAGTCGGCCTTCTGCACGCCGTGGGCGATCAGGTACTGGCCCGCGGGCGACGTGTCCTTGATCGAGCCGGCGGGCGAGATGTGGTCGGTGGTGACCGAGTCGCCGAAGATGCCGAGCACCTTGGCGCCCTTCACGTCGTGCGCGCGCCCGGCGTTCATGCCGAAGTCCTGGAAGAACGGCGGCTCCGCGATGTAGGTGGACTTGGGCCAGTTGTAGACCTGCCCGGAGGAGCTCGGCACCGCGGCCCAGAGCGGGTTGTCCTTGGTGAAGTCGCCGTAGAGGCGGCCGAAGACTTTCGGGTCGAGCGCGAATTTGAGCAGCGCGTGGATCTCGGCGGTCGTGGGCCAGATGTCCTTCAGGAAAACCGGCTTGCCGTCCTTGCCCGTGCCGAGCGGCTCGGTCTCGAGGTTCCTCAGGATCGTGCCGGCGATCGCGTAGGCCACCACCAGCGGCGGAGAAGCGAGGAAGTTCGCGCGCAGGTTCGGGTGGATGCGCGCCTCGAAGTTGCGGTTGCCCGAGAGCACCGCGGCGCAGACGAGGTCGTTGTCGACGATCGCCTGGTCGATCGACTCGGCGAGCGGTCCGGCGTTGCCGATGCACGTCGTGCAGCCGTACGCCGAGACCCAGAAGTTGAGCTTCTCGAGCGACTCGAGCAGGCCCGCGGCCTTCAGGTATTCGGTCACGACGCGCGACCCCGGAGCGAGCGAGGTCTTGATGTGCGGCTTGACCGTGAGGCCCTTCTCGACCGCCTTCTTCGCGAGCAGGCCCGCGGCGATCAGCACGCTCGGGTTCGACGTGTTGGTGCACGAGGTGATCGCCGCGATCATGATGTCGCCCGAGCCGAGGTCCACGCCGTCCTTGGTCGTGACGCGCTTGCCCAGGTCCTCCGGCTTCTTGGTGAAGCCGTTGTTGGCGGCCGGCTGCGAGAAGAGGTCGGTGAACTTCGCCTTCAGGTCCCCGAGCGGGATGCGGTCCTGCGGGCGCTTCGGGCCGGCGACCGACGGACGCACGCTGTCGAGATTGAGCTCGAGCACCTCGGTGTAGTCGATGTCGCCCTTCTTCGAGACGCCGTAGAGCTCCTGCGCCTTGAAGTACGCCTCGAGCGCGGACACTTCCTCGGCGGTGCGCCCGGTGCCGCGGAAATAATCGATCGTCTTGTCGTCCACCGGGAAGAAGCCCATGGTCGCGCCGTACTCGGGCGCCATGTTCGCGATGGTCGCGCGGTCGGGAACGTGCAGCGACTCCGTGCCCTCGCCGAAGAACTCGACGAACTTGCCGACGACCTTGGCCTTGCGCAGCATCTCGGTCACGGTGAGCACGAGGTCGGTGGCGGTGACACCTTCGCGCAGCTTGCCGGTCAGGTTCACGCCGACGACATCGGGCGTGAGGAAGTACACCGGCTGGCCGAGCATGCCGGCTTCGGCCTCGATGCCGCCCACGCCCCAGCCGACCACGCCGATGCCGTTGATCATCGTGGTGTGGCTGTCGGTGCCGACCAGCGTGTCGGGGTAGTACATGCCGTTCTTCTGGAATACGCCGCGCGCCAGGTACTCGAGGTTCACCTGGTGCACGATGCCGATGCCGGGCGGCACGACCTTGAACGTATCGAACGCCTGCATGCCCCATTTCATGAACTGGTAGCGCTCGCGGTTGCGCGAGAATTCCAGCTTCATGTTGAGGTCGAGCACGTTCGGGCCGCCGTAGTTGTCGATCTGCACCGAGTGGTCGACCACGAGATCCACCGGCACCAGCGGCTCGATCACCTTCGGGTTGCGGCCCACGCGCGCGGCCACGTTGCGCATCGCCGCGAGGTCGGCGAGCAGCGGCACGCCGGTGAAATCCTGCAGCACGATGCGCGCGAGGATGAACGGGATCTCGTTGGTGCGCGCCCCGGTCGCCGCCCAGTTGGCCAGCTCCTTCACGTGCTCCTCCGTCACCTTCTTGCCGTCGACGTTGCGCAGCACCGACTCCAGCACGATGCGCACCGACACCGGCAGCCGCTTCACGTTGGGGAAGGTCTTCGCGAGCTCGGGCAGGGAGTAGTACTGGCCGCTCTTGCCGGGGGTGGGCTGGAAGGTCCTGAGGGTGTTGAAAGAGTTATGCGGCATGGTCGTGGTCTTTGTGGTGAATTAATCAGCCGCGCGGGGCGGGCCGGATCTGCACATCGTATTGCCTGCCGCGGTCGTCGCGGCAGGTGCCGCCACCGCGGCCCTGGCCGCTCCTGAAGTCGCAGCGCAACCCCGCTCCGTCCGCCGAGGAGAGCAGCGCCTTCGCCTCCGAGCCCTGCGGATTGTCCAGCGTGACGATGGTGCCGAAGCCGCCGCCCCTGCGGCCGAAGCCGAAGCCGCCGGTCACGAAGGCGCTGGTGTGGTCCGGGGTCATCTGCACCCAGGTGCCGCTGTAGGTCTTGTCCTCGATAGCGATGGACATGCGGCCCTCGCCGGAGCCGTTGTCGTCGGCGGTGCCGCTGTAGACCTTGCCGCTGTCGCGCGGCATCACCGAGAGCTGGTAGGACGTGGCGCAGCCCGCGAGGGCCAGCGCTGCGATCAGAACGAGATGACGCATGGCAATTTTCCTTTCTTGTCAGACCACCATCAGGTCCACGAACTCCTGGACCGGGGTGGACTCGAGCCGCTTCTGGTCGAGGCACAGCTCGAGGATCTGGGCGCGTTGCTTCTCGGGGAAGCGGCGCGCGAGGTTGGTCTTGAACTTCTCGACGAGCACCGGCATGCCTTCCTTGCGGCGGCGCTTGTGGCCGATCGGGTACTCCACGGCGATCTCGCGCATCTTCTTGCCGTCGTTGAACTCGACCGTGAGCGCGTTGGCGATCGAGCGTTTCTTCGGATCATGGTAATCCCTGGTGAACTGCTTGTCCTCGACGCATTCGATCCGGTCGCGCAGCCGGTCGATGCGCGGGTCGCCCGCCACCGCATCCTCGTAATCCTCGGCGGTGAGGCGCCCGAAGAGGATCGGCACCGCCACCATGTACTGGATGCAATGGTCGCGGTCCGCGGGGTTGCTGAGCGGGCCCTTCTTGTCGATGATGCGGATGCACGCCTCGTGGGTGCGGATGGTGATCTTCCTCACGTCCTCGGGCTTCCTGCCGAGGCGCTTCAACTCGCCGTGGATGGTCATCGCCGCTTCGACCGCCGTCTGCGAGTGGAATTCCGCCGGGAACGAGATCTTGAAGAGGATCTGCTCCATCACGTAGCTGCCGTAGGGACGCTGGAACTTGAACTCGTTGCCCTTGAAGAGCACGTCGTAGAAACCCCAGGTCTTGGCGGTCAGCACCGACGGATAGCCCATCTCGCCGGTCTTCGCGATCAGCGCCAGGCGCACCGCGCGCGAGGTGGCATCGCCCGCCGCCCAGCTCTTGCGCGAGCCGGTGTTGGGCGAGTGGCGGTAGGTGCGCAGGCTTTGCCCGTCGACCCAGGCGAGCGACACGGCGTTCACGATCTCGTCGCGCGCGAGGCCGAGCATCTGCGCGATCACCGCGGTGGAGGCGACTTTCACCAGCACGACGTGGTCCAGGCCCACCTTGTTGAAACTGTTCTCGAGCGCGATGACACCCTGGATCTCGTGCGCCTTGATCATCGCGGTCAGCACGTCGCGCACCGTGAGCGGCGGTTTGCCGGTGGCGACCGCGTTGCGTGAGAGCCAATCGGCGACCATCAGGATGCCGCCCAGGTTGTCCGAGGGATGGCCCCACTCGGCCGCGAGCCAGGTGTCGTTGAAATCGAGCCAGCGAATGATGGTGCCGAGGTCGAAGGCCGCCTTGACGGGATCGAGCTGGAACGAAGTGCCGGGCACCTTCGCGCCATGGGGCACCACCGTTCCGGGGACGATCGGGCCGAGCAGCTTGGTGCACGCGGGATACTCCAAAGCCTCGAAACCGCAACCCAGCGTATCGATCAGGCAATAGCGCGCCGTCTCGTAGGCATCCTTCGATGCGATCTTGTACTTCGTTACATAGTCGACGATGTCGGTAAGGACCTTGTCGGGATCGGGACGGACGTTGGAGATGTGCGAGGACATGTTCTCTTCGATTGTTATCGGGATGATGCGGTTTGCGTGCAGCGCGTGCTCTTTTGCGTCTTCAAGTCGGTGAGATCGCCTTCGGGACCCTCCGAGCGCCACTGCATCGTCTTCTTCGCGTCGACGTAGCGGGTGCCGGAGGCGGCTTCCTGCGGGCGCATGATCCAGGTCTTCTTGCCGGTGGTCACCTGGATGCGCGGCACCTTGCCGGGGATGTTGTAGTCCACTTGAAGGGAATGCTTCGCGCCGCATTTGTAGCGCACCGAGACCGGCGCGGCCATGTCCATTTGCGCGTACGCGGGCGAAAGCCCGGCGCACAGGCCCAGGATCCCGAGGCGCGCGGCGGCGTTCATCATTTCCTCCGGGCGAGCGGCACGAACTCGAGGTTCTCGGGCCCGGTGTAGTTGGCGCTCGGGCGGATGATCTTGCCGTCGATGCGCTGCTCGATCACGTGGGCGCTCCAGCCGGAGGTGCGCGAGATCACGAAGAGGGGCGTGAACATCGCGGTCGGCACGCCCATCATGTGGTACGAGGTCGCGCTGTACCAGTCGAGGTTGGGGAACATCTTCTTCTCGCGCCACATGACCTCCTCGACGCGCGCCGAGATGTCGAAGAGCTTCATGTTCTTCGCGTCCGCCGAGAGCCGGCGCGCGACTTCCTTGATCACCTGGTTGCGCGGATCGGCGATCGTGTACACCGGGTGGCCGAAGCCGATGATGATCTGCTTGTCCGCCATGCGCTGGATGATGTCGGCCTCGGCCTGGTCGGGGTCGTCGTAGCGGCCGATCGTGTCGAACGCGAACTCGTTGGCACCCCCGTGCTTCGGGCCCTTCAACGCGCCGATCGCGCCGGTGATCGCGGAATACATGTCGGAGCCGGTGCCGGCGATCACGCGCGCGGTGAAGGTCGAGGCGTTGAACTCGTGCTCGGCGTAGAGGATGAGCGAGGTGTGCATCGCGCGCACCCAGAGGTCCGGGGGCTTCTTGCCGTGCAGCAAATGCAGGATGTGGCCGCCGATCGAATCGTCGTCGGTCTCGACCTCGATGCGCCGGCCCGAGTGCGAGAAGTGGTGCCAGTACCTCAGCATCGAGCCGAGGCTCGCCATGAGCCGGTCGGCGATGTCGCGCGCGGGCGCGAGCTTGTGGTCGTCGCCTTCCGGCAGCACCGCGCCCATCGCCGAGCAGGCGGTGCGCAGCACGTCCATCGGGTGGGTGTTGGCGGGAATCGACTCGAGGATGTCCTGCACTCCCATCGGGATGCCGCGCAGCGACCTGAGCTTCGTCTTGTACGCGGTGAGCTCGGCGACGTTGGGCAGCTTGCCGTGCACCAGCAGGTAGGCGATCTCCTCGAACTCGCACGCCTCGGCGATATCGAGGATGTCGTAGCCGCGGTAATGCAGGTCGTTGCCGGTTCGCCCGACGGTGCACAGGGCGGTGTTGCCGGCGGTGACACCCGAGAGGGCGACGGATTTCTTCGGCTTGGGGGCGAGGGCGGCGGGGGCGGTTGAGCTCATCGGGTTCTCACTTGGATTTTTCGAACAAGGCGTCGAGCTTGCGCTCGTAGTCGTGGTAGCCGAGGTACTTGTAGAGGTCGTCGCGCGACTGCATCGAGTTGAGCGCCGCGGCTTGGCCGCCGTCGCGGCGGATCGCGCCATAGACGCTGAGCGCCGCGGCGTTCATCGCGCGGAATGCCGAGAGCGGGTAGAGCACCATGTCCGCGTCGGCGCCTTTGAGCTCCTCCGCCGTGAAGAGCGGCGTCTTGCCGAACTCGGTGATGTTGGCGAGGATCGGCAC
>JANPHA010000341.1:0-8405 GCA_031424255.1 Burkholderiales bacterium
CCCGCGAGGTTCGACGCCGCGTAGCGCGCCACGCTCGCGAGATCGCGTTCGTCGGCCTGCGGCATCAGCGCGCGCAACTGCTCCAGGATGCGGACCCGTTCCGCGCGAAACGCCTGCTCGAGCGCCGCGCGCGCGCCCGCATCGGCCTTGAAGCCGGCCACGCGGCGCAGCCACTGGTCGCGGCGCGCCAGCATGAGCTCGAGCAGGCCGCGCGCGATCGCCCAGTCGCCGTCGAGATGGACCAGCAGGCGCCGCACCGCCGCGGCAACCGGCTCGTCGGAGTCGATGCGCGAGAGCGTGCGCTCGGCCGCTTCGCGGTAGAGCTCCTGCGCGTTGTCGACCACGGTCGGCGGCGCGCCGATCCCCGACAACACCGGCATCTGGCGCGCGAGCGAGGCGCAGAGCGAATCGATGGTCTGGATGCGAAGCCGCGCCGCGTTCTCGACGAGCTGCCAGCCGCGCTCGCGATCGCGCGCGAGCGCCGCCTTCGCGAGCTCCCAGGTGAGGCGCGCGTTGGCGCCTTCGGGCGGCGCGTCCCGCGACGACGCATCGTCGAGCGCCTCGAGCACGCGCCGTCGCATCTCCGCGGCGGCCTTGCGCGTGAACGTGATCGCGAGGATCTCCTCCGGCCGCTCGACCGTGGCGAGCAACCGCAGCACGCGCTGGATCAGCAGCCCCGTCTTGCCCGAGCCCGCGGGCGCCTGCACGATGTACGAGCGGCGCGGGTCGAGCGCCGCGGCGCGCTCGGCCGCATCGACGATCGGCACGGCGCTCACTCTTCGTCCTCGAGCACGCTGTCGTCGGCGAGCGCGCCGAGGCGCTCGTGCACGCGGCACAGGGGCTTCAGGTCGCAACGCTCGCAGGTCGCGAGCAGGCGTTTCGGATCCACGCGCGCATCGCCGCTCGCGAAGTTCTCGCCGAGCCGCGCGACCTGCTCGCTCCACATCGCTTCGAGCTGCGTCCACGAGCCGGCGAGCCTCTTCGCGGTGGGATGATCCTGCACCGCGCACGCGCCGGGCAACAGGCCGTTGTCGCGGGCGAGACCGATGAAGCCGAGCTGGCCGGTCTTCAATTTCGCGAAGGCGACCGCGATCACCTCTTCCGCGCCCGCCGCGAGCACATAGAGCGGCAGCTGCGCATCGTCGGGACGCTCGCCGAGCCACGACGAGACGCTCACCGTTCCCGACTTGTAGTCGATCACCGCGAGCCCGCCGCCTTCGAGCCGGTCGATCCGATCGACACGGCCCTCGAGCTTCAGCTCGCCGGCGCAGAGCGTCATCTTCTTCTCGCTCAGGATCACGGTGAACGCAGCGCGCCCCCTCTCGATCGCGAGCCACTCGCGCGCGATGCCGGCGAGGCGCTCGCGCTCCAGCTCGGCGAATCGGCCGTCGAGCCGCCCGGGACGATCCGCGCGCACGCGCGTCACCGCGTACGCGGCGGCTTCGTCGATGAGCTCGCCGAGCCTCGCATCATCGGTGGCGACCAGGGTCGCGTGGTCGCGCAGCGCGCCCCAGAGCTTCGCCATCATCGCGTGCAGCAACTGGCCGCGCTCCGCCGGCCCGAGCGCATCGTCGGGGCGCTCGAGCGAGCGCGCGTCGAGGCGAAAATGCGCGAACGCGCGAAACGGGCACGCGGCCTGCTCGGCGAGGATCGAGGTGCCGCCCTGCACGGGGCCGGAGCCGATCGGCGGGCCAAGCGGATCCGCGCGTTTCGTCATCGCGCCGGCCCTGCGTCCCGCGGCGAATAGCGCCGCGCGCATCGTCGGGAATTCGGCGATGCCGAGATCGGCGGGCGCGGTCGCCTGGATCTTCGCGATCAGCGGGCTCGGCAGCAGCTCGCGATCGCCTTCGGCGCGCGCGCTGGTGAAGAGCACTTCCGGCGCGGCACCGCGCCACGCCTCGGTAAGAGCGCGATCCACCGCGAGGGAACGCTCCGGCGCCGCCTGTGGAATGCCGGCCGTGCGCTGCAACGCCGGCGGGATCAGCGGATGCGGCCGCGACGCGAGCGGCCACGCTTCCTCGGTGAGGCCGCTCACCCACAGGTGATCGAAGGCGAGGCCCGACGATTCGAGGATCCCGAGCACCTGCACCGGCGCATCGCGCGACGCGGCCTGGAACAGCGTGTCGGCGCAGAGGCGTTGCAGGCGCGCGCGCGCCTCGGCGCCATTCCAGGCCGGCGACACCGAGCCGAGCGCTGCCAGGGTGGACAGCACGTCGCGCCATTTCGCGAGCGTCTGGAATTCGGTCGAGTCGAGCGTGCGCTCCCCGGGAAAGCCGGCCGCGTCGAGCATCGACGTAAAGCGCCGCGCCCAATCGTGCGCCGGCGCGCGCGTGGATTGCGCCGCTTGCGACAGCCGGTCGAGGGCCGTGCGCAGCAGCGGGCAGGCGGGCGCGCCGCGCCGCGCGACCGCCTCGGGGATGAGCGCGCGCAAGCGATCGAGCGTGAGGGTCGCGGGTGCGAGCCGCCGCAGCGCCGCATCCAGGCGCGCACGCCCGGCGAACTCGGCCTCGGCACCCTCGAGGAAGGGCGAGCGCAGCACGCGGCTCACGCGATCGTAGGCGATCGGGGCGGCGCCAAGCTCGACGATGCCGAGCGCGGCATCCACCAGCGGGAACTCGGCGAGCTTCTCGCCGAGGGAAAGGTTGAAGCGATTCCCGAGCACGCGCGCGAAGACGCGCGCCACCTCCGCGCGGCGCTGCTCGAGCTGCGGCACGACCACCGCGACGCGCGTCGATCCTGCCTCGATGCGCGCGCGCGCCCATCGGGCCGCGAATTCCAGCTCCTGCCGCGGCGAGTCGAACACCGCGCGGCGTACCTGCGCCTCGACCTTCGGCGCCGCGCAGCGGCCGATCGCGATTGCCGAGCGCGCGCACGCCTCGAGGAAATCCGACTGCTGGGGTGACACGAGGTCGAACGCATAAAGGATGATCTCGCCGGGCATCGGCAGAGTCGAGGCGGCAAGCCGCGCAGCGATCACGGCCGGCAGCCGCGCCGCATCGGTGAGTCGTTCGCGCGCGGTGCGCCGCTCGTAATGCCCGGCCCACTCCGCGAACGCCTGCGAATCCTCGTTGCCGGGCGCATCGCGCAGCGCGCCCTCGATGCGCCATCCGTGGGCGAGCTTCCAGGCTTCGGCCGCGAGCGCCGCCGTCGCCGGCACCGAGAGCATCGCGTCGCGCCACCGGCTCGCGTGCAACGCCTCCTCCCACAGGATCTGCTCTTCGGCCGGGTCGAGCAGTGCGGCAACCTCGCCGCCCGCGGACGAGTACAGCGCCTCCTCGTGGCAGCGCTCGAGGAATGCGGCGAAGTGAAGGATGTCCGGCGCTTCCCACGACGTGCGGCCCGCGGCCAGCTGCAGCGCGTCGAACTCGGAAGTGAGCGACTGCGCCAGGCGCTGGTTGGGCGTGAGCACGGTGAGGCGCGCGGCGTGGCCCCGGGCGAGGCGCTCGAAGAGGTCGCCGCGGGTCTTTTCTGAAAGCTCGAGGGGCATGGCGCAAAGGATCCGAGACGCGATCTTACAGCTGTAACAGGGCTACGGCTGTAATTCGCGACTGTGCGAAACCTCACAAACCAATTAGTCCTCCGGGACTATTCTCGGGGCGAATGCAGGAGCAGTGAAAAAAATCACAATTCTTCTACCCGGCACGCACCTGGGGTTACAACAATGTCGAACCAGTTTTCGCAGCGGCGGATCGTCCCATCCGCCATCTCCCGACGATTCGCGGCGTGGGTAGCCTTCTTCGCCCTCGCGCTCGTCTCGCTCGGCGCGCTTGCGAGCCCCACTTATTCTTCGTACGCCGACGCGCTCAAGAAGCTTTCCCCGGACCTGCAGCAATCGCTCACCTCCAACAGCGTTTCCGGAGTGAGCTGGGCGAAGGAGACTTCGAGCGGCCGCATGGTGAAAGTGCTGATCCTCGGCTTCAACACCGCCGATCCGGACCTCGAGGACCTGCGCCACGCGATCGTCTCCGCCGGCGGCTCGGTCTACTACAAGTACATCTCCGTGAACGGCGTGCTCGCATTGCTGCCCGCCGGGCGCGTGCTCGACATCGCCCGGCGCGGCGACGTGGAGAGCATCTCGCCCAACCGCGTGACCGCGCGCACCAAGAGCCTGCTGGAGAAGGCCACGGGCGCCTCCGACGTGCGCGCCGCCGGAGCCTCGGGCTACGGCGCCGATGGCAGCGGCGTCGGCATCGCGTTCCTCGACTCGGGAATCATGTCCTCGCACCGCGCGTTCGCCGCGGACAACGGCGGCTCGCGCGTGAAGAAGAGCGTGGACTTCCAGAAGCTCACCGATACCATCCTGTACGGATCGCGCGACTGGAAGGGTGGCTGGGACTTCAGCAACTCCATCTATCCCGGCAGCTCGACCCTCGCGTGGCTCGAATCCACCATCAGCAGCGTCCTCGCGAGCTTCCAGGATCCCCTCGGCCACGGCACGTTGGTCGCCTCGCTGGCGGCGGGGCGCTCGGCCACCTCCGCAATCGACAGCACCGGCGTGGCCCCCAACGCCAACCTCTATGACGTGCGCGTGCTGAACGAGGACGGCATCGGCGATATCGGCGATGCGCTCATGGGCATCGACTGGGTCATCTACCACGGCAAGGAATACAACATCCGCGTGCTCAACATCAGCCTCGCCGCGGATTCCACCGATTCGTACCTGAACGATCCGCTGTGCCGCGCCGTGCGCAACGCCGTGGCCGCGGGCATCACCGTCGTCGTCGCCGCCGGCAACTACGGCCTCGGGGCCGACGGCCGCGAGCACTACGGCACGATCAGCTCTCCCGGCAATGAGCCCTCGGCGATCACCGTGGGATCGGGCAACCCGCACGCCACCGACACGCGCGGCGACGATACCGTCAACCTGTTCAGCTCGCGCGGCCCGACCCGCGGCGGCTCCATCGACGCCGCCGGCGTGCGCCACCCCGATAACCTGATCAAGCCCGACCTCGTGGCTCCGGGCAATCGCCTGGTGGGCGCGCTTTCGACCGACCGCCTCGGCCTGCTGCAGAGCCGGCTCGCGCTCGCCTTCCCGCAGCTCGTCGTGCAACGCGGCCTTCTCGGCTCCGGCCTGATGACCGCGAGCGGCACATCGTTCTCGGCGCCGGTGGTCTCCGGCGTCGTGGCGATGATGCTGCAGGTGAATCCGGGCCTGACTCCGCCGCTCATCAAGGCGATCCTGCAATACACCGCGGAGCCGCTTGCGGGCGCGAACCTGCTGCAGCAAGGCGCGGGGCTGGTGAACCTTCCCGGCGCGCTCGCGATTTCCGACGCGCTCGCCAAGGACATCGGCGCGCGCGCGGCGAACGGCTCGCTGCGCACCGGAGACCCGATCCTCGCCGCGGGCAAGGCGATGCCCGCCGCGACCTCGACCATCGAGGGCCGCGCGGTCTCGTGGAGCCGAATCATCTACGCGGGCGGCAACCAGGTGCTCTCGGGCGACGACCTCTTCCGCAAGTACCAGGGCATCTACAATCCGACCCTCTCGTGGGTCCGCAGCCGTGTCAGCCGCACCGAGATCGAACGCTTCGACTCGAGCCAGTACATCGCCGGATTCGAGGAAGAGCCGCTCACCTCGCGCAAGCTCGTCTCCCCGGGCGTCGTGCAGCTCACCTCGTTCCTGGGGCCGAGCAGCAGCGCGATGGGCACGGGACTGTTCATTCAGGTGAAAGCCCTGTCCGCGCGTGTCGTCCTGGGGCTCGGAGCGCAACTCGTCGAGGGCATCGTGCTCTCCGAGAGCATCGTGCTCTCCGAGGGCGCCGACGTTTCCATGGGGATCGTCCTGTCCGAAGGCATCCTGCTTTCCGAGGGAATTCTCCTCAGCGAAGGAGTGTTGCTCTCGGAGGGGATTCTGTTGAGCGAAGGTGGCGCGCTGCAGGTCGGAACGTCGCTCGTGACGTTCACCGGCGAGCCGTGATCGAAACCAGGGGAGCGAAATGCCACTGATCGACATGCAGGACTACAGCCCCGCGGCGCGTCGTTACTGGTGGATCGTGGCCGGGCTCGGCACGGTATCGCTGCTCTACTCGCTCTTCCAGGTCGCGCAATTCCCGGCGGCCGTGCTCGGGCAGGTGCTGGTCGGCTCGGCGGTCGCCACGGTCGTCGGGCTCTTCCCGGTGCGCATCCCCGGCGCCAAGACCTCGATCGCCGGCGCCGAGATCTTCATCTTTCTGATGATGCTGCTCTACGGCCCGTACGCCGCGGTCATCGCCGCCGCGCTCGAGGGCCTGGTGGGATCGTGGCGCACCTCGAAGCGCTGGACCAGCCGCATCGGCACGCCGACGATGGCATCGCTCGCGATGCTGGTGTGCGCGAGTGCGTTCGAGGCGGCGCGCAATCATTTGGCGGAGGTGAGCCTCACCAACGGAGCGCTGCTCTCGAGCCTCTTCGCCTTCGCGCTGCTGTACTTCGTCGCCAACACGATGCTCACCTCGACGCTGATCGCGCTGAAGACGCGCGCGCCGATCACGCCGATGCGCTGGCTGCGCCACTTCGGCTGGATCGGCCTCGCCTATCTCACCGGCGCCTCGATCGCCGGCCTGCTCTACGTGAGCTTCCAGCAGTTCGGCTTCCCGATCCTGCTGGTCACGGTGCCGCTGATCGCGATGTTCCTGTCCACGCTGCACTCCTACTTCCAGCGCATGGAAGCCGACGCGCGCCACGTCGAGGAGCTGAAGGAGAGCGAGAGCCGATTCCACAGCGCGTTCACCCACGCCGCCATCGGCATGGCGCTGGTGTCCGCCGACGGGCGCTTCATGCAGGCGAACAAGGCGTTCTGCGAGATGGTCGGGCGCACGCCCGCCGATCTGCTCGCCGCCAACCTCAACGGGCTGGTCAATCCCGACGACCGCGGAGCGCTCGAGGCCCCGGTGGAACGGCTCGTCAAGGGCGAGCTCGCGAGCGTGCACATGGAAGTGCGCGGCTCCCACCGCGACGGCTCCGACGTCTGGATGGCGCTCAACATCTCGCTCGCGCGCGACTGGCAGTTCCGCACCCATAACCTCATTGTGCAGGCCCAGGACGTGAGCGCCAGGCGCCGCGCCGAGGCCGAGCTCTACCACAACGCCTACCACGACGACCTCACCCAGCTCTCGAACCGCACCCATTTCAACGAGTGCCTGAACCGTGCGATCGCGCGCGTGCAGCGCAACAGCGAGCAGCGCTTCGCCGTGATGTACCTGGACTTCGACCGCTTCAAGATGGTGAACGACAGCCTCGGGCACAAGGCGGGCGACGAGCTGCTCGTGCACCTGGCCCAGCGCCTGAAGGCGATGCTGCGCCCGACGGATGTGCTCGCGCGCCTCGGCGGCGACGAGTTCGCGATCCTCCTGGAGGACCTGCATCGCCAGCGCGACGCGGTCGATTTGACCGAGCGCATCCAGAAGGAGCTGCAGAAGCCGTTCAAGCTGGGCGCCATGGAAGTCGCGATCAGTGCCAGCATCGGCATCACCTTCAGCACCAACGGCTACCAGAGCTCCGACCAGATCATCCGCGACGCCGACATCGCGATGTACAAGGCGAAGTCCAAGGGCAAGGCGCAGTACGCGCTCTTCGACTCGAGCCTGCACCAGCACGTCACCGCCCAGCTCGAGCTGGAAATCGAGCTGCGCCGCGCCCTGGCACTCGGCCAGGTGTACCTCGAGTACCAGCCGATCTACTCGCTCGCCGACTCGAAGCTGATGGGATTCGAGGCGCTGGTGCGCTGGAACCATCCGGTGCGCGGAGTGCTCGAGCCGTCGACCTTCATCCCGATCGCCGAGGAGACCGGCCTGATCGTGCCGCTCGGCAACTGGGTCCTCTCGGAAGCCTGCCGGCAGATGAAGGAATGGAACATGACCGAGGAGGGCGCGTCGCTGCACATGGCGGTGAACGTGTCGAGCCTGCAGCTCACCCACCCCGATTTCCTCTCGCAGGTCGGCAACGCGCTCAAGGCCGCGGGAATGCGCCCGCAGCAGCTGACCCTCGAAGTGACCGAGAGCGTGCTGATGGAGGGCATCGAGAACGCGGTCTCCACGCTCACCGCGCTGCGCCACATCGGCGTCACGCTGTCGATCGACGATTTCGGCACCGGCTACTCGTCGTTGAGCTACCTCGCCACGCTGCCGTTCGATGCGCTCAAGGTCGACCGCTCGTTCATCGACAAGATGTCGAGCGAAGGCAACGGCAGCGAGATCGTGAAGGCGATCTTCAAGCTCGGGCATGCGCTCGGCAAACAGGTGTTCGCCGAAGGCATCGAGACCGGCGCACAGCTGGCGTTGCTGAAGGAGCTGGGCTGCAAGTACGGCCAGGGCTACCTGCTGTCGAGCCCCGTGGGCGCGGAACGCGCCGGCGGCGTGCTCGCCGGAATTCCGCACTCCCAAGCCGTCGCCTGACCGCCAGCGCGGTCAGGCGACCTTTTCCTCCCC
>JANPHA010000342.1:0-2990 GCA_031424255.1 Burkholderiales bacterium
AAGCCGCCGCCGACGGCTACTCCGGCATTCGCGAGTTGATCGAGAAAATCGGCAACTTCGCCGCGATCTACAGCCCCATGATCTGGGAAGGCCGCGGGATCGGCGCCGTCTGCGTGTTCCGCCAGCCGCCCCGGCCATTCAGCGACAAGGAGGAAGCGCTCCTCAGGACCTTCTCCGACCAGGCGGCGATCGCGATCCAGAACGCGCGGCTCTTCCGTGAGGCGCGCGATGCACGCGCCGCGGCCGAAGCGGCGAACGAAGCGAAGAGCTCCTTCCTCGCCACCATGAGCCACGAGATTCGCACGCCGATGAATGCCGTCATCGGCATGAGCGGCCTGCTGCTCGATACCCCGCTCAACGAGGAGCAGCGCGAATACGCGGCCACGATCCGCGATTCGGGTGACTCGCTGCTCACCATCATCAACGACATCCTCGACTTCTCCAAGATCGAGGCCGGCCGGATGGACATCGAATCGCAGCCCTTCGACCTGCGCGAGTGCGTCGAAACGGCGATGGATCTCGTCACGACGCGCGCGGCCGAGAAGCACCTGGAGCTCGCGTGCGTGTTCGAAGGCGAGGTTCCCGCCGCGATCGTGGGAGACGTCACGAGGCTGCGGCAGGTGTTGTTGAACCTCCTCGCGAACGCCGTGAAGTTCACGGAAGACGGCGAAGTTGTCCTGACCGTGACGTCCCAGCCGGGGGAGGCGGATGCCGTCGACGTCACGTTCGCGATTTCGGACACGGGCATCGGCCTTTCGGAGGAGGAAATGGGGCGCCTCTTCCAATCGTTCTCGCAAGCCGACTCCTCGACGACTCGCAAGTACGGCGGCACCGGACTCGGGCTTGCCATCAGCAAGCGCCTCGCCGCGCTCATGGGCGGACGCATGTGGGCCGAGAGCGAGGGTCCGGGAAAGGGCGCCACGTTCTTCGTCTCGATCGTGACGCAAGTGGCGAAGCTTCCGCCCGCTCGCAGCCGTGATTTCGTCGGCGTCCAGGCGCAGCTCAAGGGCAGGCGCGTGCTCATCGTCGACGACAACGCCACGAACCGGCGCGTGCTCAACCTGCAGGCCGCCAAGTGGGGAATGCAATCGCGCGCATCCGAATCCCCCAACGAAGCGCTGCGATGGGTCGAACAAGGCGAGGCGTTCGACCTGGCCATCCTCGACATGCACATGCCCGAGATGGACGGCGCCGCACTCGCCAGGCGCATCCGCGCGCTCAATCCCAGGCTGCCCCTCGTGCTCTTCAGCTCGCTCGGCCAGCGGGAGGCGGGCAGCGACGGGCTCTTCGATGCCTATCTCGCCAAGCCCATCCACCAGTCGAACCTGTTCGACACGCTCGTGAATGTCCTCGGCCGCGACACGGCCGCCGGATCCGCGGCACCGGCCACGCCGATCGGTTCCGGCATCGACGCGGGCCTGGCTGCGCGCCACCCGCTTCGCATCCTGCTCGCCGAGGACAACGCCGTGAACCAGAAGCTCGCGCTGCGCATCCTGCAACGCATGGGTTACCGCGCCGACCTCGCGTCCAACGGCATCGAGGCCATCGAATCGGTTCAACGGCAGACCTACGACGTCGTGCTCATGGACGTGCAGATGCCGGAGATGGACGGACTCGAAGCGACACGCCGCATCTGCAAGCGGTGGAGCGCGAACGCGAGGCCGCGCATCATCGCCATGACGGCCAATGCGATGCAGAGCGACCGTGATGCATGCCTCGCCGCGGGCATGGACGACTATCTCACCAAGCCGATCCGGGTCGAGCGGCTTGTCGAGGCGCTCAGCCTCGCGAAGCAGCGCGAGGAAGTCGCTTGACCGCGACCATCGATCCCGAAACCTTCAGGCAGCTCCAGGACGCCGCAGGCGCCGACTTCGTGCGCGACCTCATCGGCACATTCCTCGAGGAGACGCCGCGCATGGTGACGGACATGCACGCGGCGCGGCGGGCAGGCGACGCTGAAAAATACCGCCGTGCCGCGCACTCGCTCAAGTCGAACAGCCTCGCGTTCGGCGCATTGACCCTCGCGGACATTGCGCGCGAGCACGAGCTCGCAGGGGTCGAGAAAGCGCAGCCGCTGGACACGCTGCAGGCCGAGTACGACCGCGTCGCGAAAAGGCTCGGGGAGCTGCGCGATGCGTGAATTTCGCCACGGATCCGCGCGCTTGCTCGTCGTGGATGACAACAAGGTGAACCGGCTCCTGCTTTCGCGCAGCCTGCAGCAGCAAGGGCATAGCGTCGCGACGGCCGAGAACGGGCGCGTCGCCCTCGAGATGCTGAGGCAAGAGCCTTTCGACCTGGTGCTGCTCGACATGGAGATGCCGGAGATGGACGGCTTCCAGGTGCTCGAGCAGTTGGTGAAGGACGTCCACCTCCGCGACCTGCCCGTCCTCGTCACGTCTTCGCTCGAGGGAATCGATCATGTTGTGCGATGCATCGAGCTGGGCGCCGAAGACTACCTGCCGAAGCCCGTGAATCCCGTGCTCCTGCGCGCGCGCATCGGCGCGAGCCTGGAGAAGAAGCACCTGCGCGACCAGCAGAAGGAGATGGTGCGTCGTTTCGCGACCTCCGCCGTTGCGCAGGACCTGCAGGAATCCGGCTTCTCGCTCGGCGGGCGATGGGTCGAGGGCTCGGTGCTCTTCTGCGACATCCGCGACTTCACCTCGCTCGTCGAGTCCCAGTCGCCGGAGGAAGTAATCGACCTGCTCAATACCTACTACATCCTCATGTTCGACGCGATCACGGAGCATGGCGGCGTGGTGAACCAGATGGTCGGCGACGGCCTGATGTCGATCTTCGGCGCGCCCCTGCCCCTCCCGGATCCGCCGCAGAGCGCGGTACGCGCGGCGATGGAGATGATCGAGCTGGTGGCGCAATTCAACCTCGAGAGACGCGCGGCGAAGAAGCCCGAGATTCGCATCGGCGTCGGCATCGCATCGGGGAAAATGGTCGCGGGCTACACCGGAACCAACGAGCGCGCGACCTATACGTGC
>JANPHA010000343.1:0-5126 GCA_031424255.1 Burkholderiales bacterium
GCGGCGGCTCACGAGCTCGCGCTGCTTCAGGTTGGAGAGCGACTCCCGCAGGCAAGCATCGGGGTCGCTCAGCGGGGCCATCGCGCGGATCTTGCTCATCGGGTCTTCGGATCGTCGAATCTCGGATCCATTGTCCCCACCGCATTTGACGCAAAGATGGATGAATTGTGAATTCAGGGGTCAGACTCCGCAATTCAATTGAGGAGTCTGACCCCCGAATTGGGGCACCGAATCGGCGCGTCAGGCGGCGACCGGTTGCGGCGTGGCGGGCTCGGCGAGGATCTCGCTCGCGGGTTCGGTGAGGAAATCGACGAACTCGTCGCTCGACACGAGGCGGTCGAGCAGCCACGCGGCCTCGTCGTGCTTCGAGGCGGCCGCGTTCGGCAACGAGGACACTTTGCGCAGCTCTTCTCCCAGCAGCCGGCGGAAGAGCTCGAGCGTGACCTTGCGCCCGTCGACCAGCTCGCCTTTGGGATTGCGGATCCACTGCCAGATCTGCGAGCGCGAGATCTCGGCGGTGGCGGCGTCCTCCATCAGATTGTTGATCGGCACGCAGCCCTGGCCCGCGAGCCACGAGCCGATGTACTGCAGGCTCACGTTGATATTGGTGCGCAGCCCGCCCTCGGTGATCGGCTGCTGCGGGCCGAAGGCCAGCAACTCGTGCGCCTTCACGCACACTTCCTCGCGCTTGCGACCGATCTGGTTCGCGTCCGGCATCACGCGGTCGAAGACGCTCTTCGCGATCGCGACGAGTCCCGGGTGCGCGACCCAGGTGCCGTCGAATCCATCGTTCGCCTCGCGCTCCTTGTCGGCGACCACCTTCGCGATCGCGGCGTCGTTCGCGGCGGGATCGCCCTTGATCGGGATCTGCGCCGCCATGCCGCCCATCGCGTGCGCTCCGCGGCGGTGGCAGGTCTTCACCAGCAGCTGGCAATAGGAGCGCAGGAAGGGGCTCGTCATCGTCACCTGCGCGCGATCGGCGAACACGAAATCCGCGCGGCGCAGCTTCTTGATGCAGCTGAAGATGTAGTCCCAGCGCCCGCAATTGAGTCCCGCGGAGTGGTCGCGCAGCTCGTACAGGATCTCGTTCATCTCGAACGCCGCGGGCAACGTCTCGATCAGCACCGTCGCCTTGATCGTGCCGCGCGGCAGCCCCATGCGCGACTCGGCCTCGTTGAACACATGGTCCCAGAGGCGCGCCTCGAGGTGGCTCTCGATCTTCGGCAGGTAGAAATAAGGCCCGCTGCCATTGGCGACCAGGCGCTCGGCGTTGTGGAAGAAGAAGATGCCGAAGTCGAAGAGCGACGCCGACACCGGCTCGCCGTCGACCAGCATGTGGCGCTCGAGCAGGTGCCAGCCGCGCGGGCGCACGATCAGCGTCGCGGTCTTGTCGTCGAGGCGGTAGCACTTGCCCTCGGGGCTCTTGAAGCTGATGGTGCGGTCGACCGCCTGGCGCAGGTTGATCTGGCCGCGCACCATGTTGTCCCAGGTGGGCGCGTTCGAGTCCTCGAAGTCCGCCATGAACGTGCTGGCGCCCGAGTTGAGCGCGTTGATCACCATCTTGCGCTCCGTCGGCCCGGTGATCTCGACGCGGCGATCCTGCAGGTCGGCGGGGATCGGGCCGATGGTCCACGCGCCTTCGCGGATCGGGCGGGTCTCGGGCAGGTACGTGAAGGTCTCGCCCGCGTCGAGGCGCGCCTGGCGCTCGCACCTCGCCTTCATCAGGTCGCGCCGGCGCTGCTCGTACTTGCGGTGCAGGTGGGCGACGAAGCCGATCGCGGGCGGCGTGAGGATGCGGTCGAAGAGGTTGGGCTGCTCGGGGGGGAGCTGGATGCCGGGGATGTTGAAGTTGTCGCGTTGCATGGTCGCCTCCGTCTAGTCCGCCGCCGCCGCTTGCTCGCTGCGCGAGACAAGCGGGGCGGGCGTGACGTAGAACTGCTCCTCCTCCGTTGATCCGGTAAGCGCGGTGGTCGACGACTTGCCCGCCTGGATGACTTGCGTCACCTCGTCGAAGTAGCCGGTGCCGACCTCGCGCTGGTGCTTGACCGCGGTGAAGCCGCGTTCGGCCGCCGCGAATTCCTTCTGCTGCAGCTCGACGAAGGCGCTCATGTTGTTGCGCGCGTAACCGTAGGCGAGATCGAACATGCCGTAGTTGAGCGCGTGGAAGCCGGCGAGCGTGATGAACTGGAACTTGTAGCCCATGGCACCCAGCTCGCGCTGGAACTTCGCGATGGTCGCGTCGTCGAGGTTCTTCTTCCAGTTGAACGAGGGCGAGCAGTTGTAGGCGAGCATGCGCTCCGGGAACTTGCGCTTCACTCCCTCGGCGAAGCGGCGCGCGAAATCGAGGTCCGGGGTGCCGGTCTCGCACCAGACGAGGTCGGCGTATTCCGCGTAGGCCACGCCGCGCGAGAGCGCCTGGTCGAAGCCCTTGCGCGTCTTGTAGAAGCCTTCGCTCGTGCGTTCCCCGGTGAGGAACGGCTTGTCGTTCTCGTCGACGTCGGAAGTGATGAGATCCGCGGCTTCCGCGTCGGTGCGCGCGAGCAGGATCGTCGGCACGCCCATCACGTCGGCGGCGAGGCGCGCGGCGACGAGCTTCTGCACCGCTTCCTGGGTGGGCACGAGCACCTTTCCGCCCATGTGGCCGCATTTCTTCACGCTGGCGAGCTGGTCTTCGAAGTGCACGCCGGCCGCACCCGCCTCGATCATCGCCTTCATCAGCTCGAACGCGTTGAGCACCCCGCCGAAGCCCGCCTCGGCATCGGCCACGATCGGCGCGAACCAGTCGATGTCGTTCTTGCCCTCGGCGTGGTCGATCTGGTCGCAGCGCTGCAGGGCCGCGTTGATGCGCCGCACGACGGTCGGCACGCTGGTGGTCGCGTAGAGGGACTGGTCGGGATACATGGAGAGGCTGTCGTTCGCGTCCGCCGCGACCTGCCAGCCGGAGAGATAGACCGCAGGGACCCCGGCGCGCACCTGCTGCATCGCCTGGTTGCCGGTGAGCGCGCCGAGGGAATTCACGAACGGGCGCTCGTGCATGAGGCGCCAGAGCTTCTCCGCGCCGCGCCGCGCGAGCGTGTGCTCGATCGGCATGCTGCCGCGCAGGCGGTACACGTCCTCGGCGGTATAACCGCGCTTGATGCCCTGCCAGCGGGGGTTCTCGGACCACTCCTTTTTGATGCGCGCGACTTCCAGTTCCCGGGTGTTCATCGTTATGTTCTCCTGGTTAGCTCGAGGAAAATTTGTTGTCGAGGGCCATGAGAGCATTGATGCGATGCAACAGGGAATTGGAAAAGGGGCAAGGGGGGCTTCGCGGATTGCGAAGGGGGAAAGGGGTTCCCTCTGCTTGGGAGAGGGCAACTGGCGGGAGAAAGGCTGTGAAAACGCCGATGAACGCCGATGCTTTGTTAAAAGGCGTGAACGATTCTTCTCACGTCGAGGCGCGGCGGCCCGAAGTTGATCAGAAGAGCGACGTGCAAGCCGGTCACCCGAGAAATCCCGTACCCAGCGTGTTACTCACCTGATGCGCACACCGGATCACAGTTGATGCGAGCTGGTCCAGACGAAGTCGCTGAGCATCCGCGTTCATCGGCGTTCATCGGCGATTTCAATGCCGTTTGCGTGCATAACTCCACAACGCGCGGTCACGTCCGGGCGCTGATGCATCGCATGTCAGACTATTCGCCGGTTCGCCTAGGGGGCAGCAGGTGATCGACCAATTGCCGCGCGGGCGCGGAGAGGTTGGCGTACTGGCGCACGCACAGCAGCATCCGCCGCTTCGCCCAGGCGTCGGTCAGGGGTACCAGGCGCAACTCCATCGGCCCCGCGAACGATTTGGCGACCGCTTCCGGGAGGATGCCGATTCCCAGCCCGGCCTGGATCATGCGCGCCACGACGTCGAAGCTCTTGAGCTGCACGCGCAGCCGCAAGGGCTTGCCCGATGCGGCGGCCTGGGAGGCGAGGAGCTGCGAGATCATCGTGTTGCTCTCGAGCCCGACGAAGTCGTAATCGAGAAGCTGCGCGAATGCGACGCGCTTGGCGCGCAATGGGTGCTTCTTCGGCAGCACGGCGACCAGGAGATCGCTGCGGTACTCATGGCACTGCAGGCCCTGCGTGGGCGGGCCCTCCATCACGATGCCGATGTCGGTGGTGCCGGCGTGCACCGCCTCGATGATGGCGCCGCTGCGTTCCTCCTCGAGCGAGACCTTGATCGCGGGATGCGAGGCGGCGAACGACGCCAGGTCCTCGGAGAGGAACTGCGCGAGCGCCGAAGTGTTGGCCTGCACGCGGACCAATCCCTTCGCCCCGCGGCTGTAGTCGGAGATCTCGGCGCGCATCTCGTCGACCTGCGCCATCATCGCGCGCGCGTGGAACAGGAGTGCGGTGCCCGCGGGCGTGAGCTCGACGCCCTTCGCGGTGCGAAAGAGGAGCTGCACGCCGAGCTGCTCCTCGAGCTGCGCGATGCGCCGGCTCGCGGCGGCGAGCGCGATGTGGCCGGCCTCGGCCGCCTTGGTGATGCTCCTGGTTTCCGCGATGCGGATGAACAGCGCGAGGGACGACAGATCGGGACGCATCGTGGGGGCCGGAGGAAAATTCGCTGCTACAGTGGCGCGTCCATGCTACGGGGTCAAGCGATGCATCTCTACACGGCACAGATTCACTGGGAGCGCGGGCCGCAGCCGTTCATCGACAACCTCTACAGCCGGCTGCATCGCTGGCGTTTCGATGGCGGCGCCGAGGTGCCCGGCTCGTCCTCGCCGCTCTCGGTCAAGGTACCGATGTCCGACCCGGCCGCGGTCGATCCCGAGGAGGCGTTCGTCGCGGCGATCTCGAGCTGCCACATGCTGTGGTTCCTGTCGCTCGCCGCGCGCGACCGCTTCGTGGTCGACCGCTACACCGACGACGCCGAGGGCGTGATGGAAAAGAATGCCGAGGGCAAGGTGGCCGTCACGCGCGTCACCCTGCGCCCCGCGATCGCCTGCTCCGGCGACAAGCTTCCCTCGCCCGAAGATCTCATGCGCCTCCACCACGAGGCGCACGAGAAGTGCTTCATCGCCAACTCGGTCAAGACCGAGATCCGCGTCGAGCCGCGGTGAATTCGGGGGTCAGACTCCGCAATTGAATTCGGG
>JANPHA010000344.1:0-18896 GCA_031424255.1 Burkholderiales bacterium
GACTGGGTGCACCACGACTACGAGGCGGATGAGGGGCAGCTTGAGCCACCAGCGCCAGCCGCGCCGCCGGTCGATCTCGCGCGTCTTCTCGGCGATGTGCAGCTCGCATGCGATGAGCTCCGCATCGCGCGACGCAAGAGCCGCATCGCGCTGCGCGAGCGTCTCCTCCAGCACGCCGCGTTCGCGCTGCGCCGCGCCGAGCTCCTCCTGCAGCGCGGCGATCGAACGCTCGCGCTCGGCCACTTGCGTGGCGAGCGCGTCGCCGCGCGGGACGGCGGCCTGCAGCTCGCGCATCACCTTCTCGTAGTCGTGGTGCACCCAGTCGTCGCGGTCGGCGAGGACCGAGAGCGCGGGCGGGACCGCGGCGAGCCGCGAAGCGTCGCGGCTCGCCGCGATCACGAAGTAGAGCGGGTGGGAGAGGGCGGCCGTGGCGCGATCGGGCGCCGTCTCCGCGGTCTCGAAGAGCTCGCCCGCGATCGAGCCTCGCTCCGGCGCGATCACCGAGAAGAACGAGGGGCGCTGGCCGAACCAGGCGGTCGCGGGGAAACGCGTGGCGAGCAGTTGGGCCAGATCTTCGCGGTAGAGCTCCTTCACGTGGAACTCGTTCACGAAGCCGCGCCTGTCGCTGTACTCGAGCTTGTTGGGGCACGAGATCACCAGCACGCCGTCGGGCTTGAGCACGCGCGCGAGCTCGTCGACGAATTGCGCCTGGCCCTCGATGTGCTCGATCGTCTCGAACGACACCGCCACATCGACGCTGGCGTCGGCGAGCGGCAGCTGCGTGCACGGCGCGCAGACGAACGCGGCATTGCCGAGGCCAGCGTAGGCCCGGCGCGCATGCCCGATCGCTTCCGACGAGATATCGACGCCGGTCACGTGTGCCGCGGAGCGCGCGAGCAGCGCCGAGCCGTAGCCTTCCCCGCAGGCGACATCGAGCACGCGCTTGCCGGCGGCCCAGCGCGCGGCGAAGTGATAGCGATGCCAGTGCTCGATCCAGATCTCGCCCTTCACGCCCGGGACGAAGCGCTCGCCGGTGAACGCGAGGCCGCCGGGATCCGCGCCGTCGCTCATTTCACCATCCCCAGGCGCCGCATCGCCTTGCGCACCGGGTGGCGGAATGCCGCCGCGCGCGCGAGCAGCCGGTTGGAGCCCACGAACCGGCGCAGGTCGCCGCGCGTGACCATCATCAGCGCCTCGTTGCGCACGTAGGCGTCGGTCATCTCCGAGATCTCGCGCGGCGAGAGCGTGAGGCGCAGCGCGCGCTGGCGCTCGAGCGCGTCGGCGTAGGCGCGGTCGAGCAGCGCCTGGCGATCCGCCGCGATGAAGGCGTCGGCCGGGATGCGGTACTTGGAAGTCGTCTTCTCGACCAGCACGAAATCGTCCTCGAGCGTGTAGCGCGTCCAGAGGTTCCAGTCCTCGAGCTGGTCCATGTCCTCGGCGAATCCGCCGTGCTGCTCGAACAGCCGCCGGTGGAACATCACGGCTTGAATCGGCAGGTAATTGTGGTGCCAGAGGGTGATGCGGTCAAAGCGCTGGCGGTGGCGCGTGACGTGCAGCACCTCCTCGTAGTGCGCGTGCTGCTTGTCGAGGAACACGGTCTGCGTCTCCCAGGCGAGCGCGTACGCCCCCGAGGCCGCGGCGCGCAGCACCGAATCGACCAGCACCTCGACATGGTCGGCGAAGAAGAGGTCGTCGTCGTCGAGGAAGTTGAGCCACTCGCCGCCCGCCTCGGCGAGCGCCAGGTTGCCGGCGCGCGCGCGGCCGACTCGCTCCCCGGTGGCGCGATAGCGGATGTCGAGCCGGTCGCGGAACTCCTCGATGATGGCGCGCGAGCGTTCCGGACCATCCTCGATCACGACGACCTCGAGGTTGTCGTAGGTCTGGTTCGCGCACGAGGTGAGCGCCTCGCGCAGCCAGGCGGGCCGATCGACGGTGCGGATCAGGATCGATACGCGCGGCCGCGGCCGTTGCGGATTCTCGCGCTGCGACTCGAATGCGTGGAACGCGCCGTCGCGCCGCGTCTCGTAGCCCCAGCCGCTGAACTGCGGCGCGAAGCGCTGCGTCGGCCGAATCCGCGACCACGCGAAATACGGCCAGCGCGCGAGGAACGCGAGCCCCGCCTTGGTGAGCCCCCAGCGCCGCCCCGGGAAGGACTGTGGCGCGGAGATCTCCCCGAGCAGCATGGTCACGCCCTGCAGCGTGCGCAGCAGGCCGCCGTAGCGCGCGCGCAGCAGCAGGTTCGTCAACACGCCGCCGAACACCTGCAGCGGCTTCACCTCGTTCGCCTCGCGATACGTGCGATGCAGCACCGCGATCTTCGGCTGGTAGAGGATGCGCCAGCCGTTCGAGCGCAGCCGCCACGAGAGCTCGACATCCTCGCCGTACATGAAGAGCCGCGGCTCGAAGCCGCCGACGCTCTCGAACGCCTTGCGGCGGAAGAGAACCGCCGCGCCGCTCGCCCACGGGGTTTCGAGCGTCACCGGGTCGTAGGCCTTCGGATGCTCGTACGGAATCTGGCGAAGCTCCCACCCGGCGACATCGTCGGCGTCGCTTTCGGCGCGCGTGGCGAGGGCTCCGAGCGCGCCCGGCTCGACGACGCAATCCTGGTTCATCAGCAACACGAAGGGTGCGGTGCCGCGCGCGACGTTGGCGTTGTGCCCGCGCCCGAATCCGAGGTTGGTGCCGGAGCGCTGGATGTCGACGCGCGCGAACGCTCCGCCGGGCTGGAGCAGCGGCTCGGCCGCGAGCTCGGTCGCGGTCGCGGGATCGGGGCTGTTGTCCTGGATGAAGACGCTGCGCCGCAGCGGCTGGGCGGTGGGCTCGGCGAGGCTTGCAACGAGTCGGCGCAGCAGCTCGCGATCGGGCCGGTAGGTGACGATGCTGACGTCAACTTCGCGCATCGAGGATCTTCTTCAGCAGGACCTTGCGCAGCAGCCCGGGCAACAGTTCGAAGGCTTCCTTGTGGATCGTGAGCTGGACGATCTGCTGGCCGAGCTCGCGGTTCGCCTCGACCTCGCGCGTGAGCTCCGCCTGCAGTGCGGCAACGTCGGCCTCGAGCTTCGCGATCCAGCCGCGTGCCTCGGCCTCGAACTGCCGCGCCTTCGCGCGCTCGGCCTCGAGCGCTTCGCGCATCTGCGCGAACTCGTCGGCCAGGCGCACGAGCTCGGGACGGAACGCCGAGCCGTCGATGTTCTTCGCGAGCAGCTGCTGCACGTTCGCCGACTGCGGATCGAGCGGCGCGGCCGGGTCGATTCCGAAGCGGGAGTAGAGGGCGTCGAGGGAGCGGGTCATGGTATCGAGCGGCGGAACGCGGCCCGGGTCGGGAAGCGAGAGTTGCGATTTTACCTGCGCCAGCTCGTGCTCTCCCGCGGCGGAAAAGAGCCGCCGCAGCAATGCGTCGACGTCGCTCGCGTTGAAGTCCTTGCGCAGCAGCCAGCCCGCGCCGTGGCGCGAGACGCGCTCACCGAGCGCGCCTTCGGACGGAACGATGGCGGGCAGGCCCGCGCTCCAGACGTCGGAGAGGGCATAGCTGAAGCTCTCCGGCACGCGGTTGGGAAAAAGCGCCACGCCCGCGCCATACGCCGCGAAGAGCGCGGGCACGTCGGCGTCGTCGTAGGTGCCGTGGATGTAGAGATGGTCGTTGCGCCATCCGGGCACGACCTGCGCGTCGAGGTAGCCGACGATCACGATCGCGATGCCGGTGCCGTCGAGCAACCGGGAAATTTCCTCGAGCATCGCGCTGCCCTTGTGCGGGCCGACGGCGCCGAGCACGACCGCCACGTGGCGGGGGCGTCGCGCCTCGAACTGCGCGCGCGCTTTCACCTCGTGCCGCGGCGTGGCGCGATGCGGCGATCCGTTCGGCACCACGTCGATCGCGACGCCGGGAAGATTCCTGCGCGCGACCGTGGCGAGGTAGTCCGACGGCGCGATCACCGCGGCGGCATCGCGCAGGAAGGACGAAGTCTCGGCGAGCCATGCGGGATCGGCGGCGGCGGGCGCGCCGGGCTCGAACCCGTCATGGCGCAGGAAGAGCACGTCATGCAGTGTCGCGACGTACCTCGCGCCCAATGCGTGCGCGGCCCACGCGGCGCGCGCGCGGCTCGCGCGATCTACGGAGTGCGCATGCACGATGCCGATGTTCTCGCGCCGCAGCCAATTCTCGAGCGCCGCGGGGTCGCGCGCGATCGCATCGCGGTCGAGCGGGAGGAAGCGATGCTCGCGGGGATGCTCGAGGATGTCGGCGGTCCCGGAGGCGTGCCATACGATATGGCGCCGCGTCGATGCGCGCGCGATGTCGCGCACATGGCGATCCACGCCGCCGCCCAACAGCGATGTCACATGGAGCACGGCGCAATCGGTCATACTCGAAATTATACGTTCGCCCTTGAAGCCTCCTTCCTCCGCGCCGACCTGGGCGCTCCTCGCCGGCGCCGCATTGTGGGGCGTCGTCTGGTATCCGTACCGGGTGCTGTCGCAGGCGGGCCTCGACGGCATCTGGTCGACCACGCTCACCTACGGCTTCGCCCTGCTCCTCGGAGTCGCGTTGTTTCCGCGCGAGGCCGCGCGCCTCGCGCGCATGCCCAAGCTCGCGCTCGTCATGGGCCTTGCGATCGGCTGGAGCAATCTCGCCTACGTGCTCGCGGTGCTGGAAGGCGAGGTGATGCGCGTGCTGCTGCTCTTCTACCTCGCGCCGCTCTGGACCGTCCCGATCGCCTGGCTGCTGCTGCGCGAGCGGCTCGACGCGGCCGGCTTCGCGGTGATGGCGCTCGCGTTCGCGGGCGCGATGGTGATGCTGTGGAAGCCGCAGCTCGGCGTGCCGTGGCCCACGGCGCGCGCCGAATGGCTGGGACTCCTCGCGGGATTGCTGTTCGCGCTCGGCAACGTGCTGATCCGCAAGCTCGACACGATGACCGACGCGGGCAAGTCGATCGTCATCTGGGCGGGCGTGACTTTCGTCGCACTCGCCTCCCTGCCCGCGAGCCGCATGTCGCCCGCTGCCACGTGGGACGTGGTGGCGGGGCATGGAGCGCTCATCGCGGGCGTTGCCGCCGCGCTCGTCGCGATGAGCCTCGCGCTGCAGTACGGCCTCGCCCGCATGCCGGCGAATCGCGCGATCGTGATCCTGCTGTTCGAATTGGTGGTCGCGGCCTTCGCCGCCTATCTGCTCGCGGGCGAGACGCTGCGCCAGGAAGACTGGATCGGTGGGGCGCTCATCGTCGCCGCGAGCCTGCTCAGTGGCTGGTTCGAGCGCAGGAAGGAGTTGCCTGCCTACTAGAAGCAAAAAGCCTGGAAACGCAGATGAACGCAGATGAAGCGCAGATGACCGTCGATAGATTGATGACAGCGATTCCTGCGTGCGAGGGGCGGAGTCGAAAACCACTTGCACCCCTTCCATGCTCATCTGCGTTCATCAGCGCTTCATCTGCGTTCATCTGCGTTTCCGCACTAGCTCAGCGAGTGGGAGCTTCCGGCGCGAAGTTGTCCAGCTCCACGCGCGGGGCAGGTGTCCAGCCCTTCTTGCGATGCTCGGCGACGACCGTCGTGAAGATCCCGCCGCGCACGAAGAATCTCGCGGTGATCCGCATGAAGCGCGGCCTGGTGGCTTTCGCGAGGTCGTCGAGGATGCGATTGGTCACCGCTTCGTGGAACGCGCCTTCATTGCGATACGACCAGATATAGAGCTTCAGGCTCTTCAGCTCGACGCAGAGCTTGTCGGGAACGTAGTCGAGAACGAGATGCGCGAAATCCGGCTGGCCGGTCTTCGGGCACAGGCAGGTGAATTCGGGGATTTGCATGTGGATCGCGAAGTCGCGCTCCGGGCTCGGGTTGGGAAAGGTCTCGAGAGCCTTCGATGATTTGGCCATTGGGATGCAGGTGCGCTTCCGGTAAAATCCCCATTCTACTGAAGTCCCGAATCACATCGGGATAAAAAACAACGACTTACCCAGCGCCCCGCGGCGGTCCTCCCCCGGCGGGGCGTGTTTCGTAAAGAGTGCCCCGACTTGCGACTGACCTCCGTAAAACTCTCCGGCTTCAAATCCTTCGTCGATCCGACCACCATCGCCGTCCCCGGGCAGCTCGTGGGCGTCGTCGGTCCCAACGGATGCGGCAAGTCGAACGTGATCGACGCCGTGCGCTGGGTGCTGGGCGAATCCTCCGCCAAGCAGTTGCGGGGCGAGCACATGCACGACGTGATCTTCAACGGCTCCGCGGAAAGGAAACCCGTGAGCCGCGCCTCGGTCGAGCTGGTGTTCGACAACTCGCTCGGGCGCATCGGCGGGCCGTGGGCGCAGTACTCCGAGATCAGCGTGAAGCGCGTGCTCTCGCGCGACGGCGACTCGAGCTATTACCTGAACGGCCAGCACGTGCGACGCCGCGACGTGCAGGACATCTTCCTCGGCACCGGCCTCGGGCCGCGCGCCTACTCGATCATCGAACAGGGCATGATCTCGCGCGTGATCACTTCGAAGCCCGAGGAGCTGCGCGTGTTCCTCGAGGAGGCCGCGGGCGTGTCCAAGTACCGCGAGCGGCGCCGCGAAACCGAGCTGCGCCTCGAGGATACCCGCGAGAACCTCGCCCGCGTCGGCGATATCCAGTCGGAGCTCGCGACACAGCTCGAGCATCTCGCCCAGCAGGCGGAAGTGGCGGCGAAGTACCAGGAGCTGCAGGCGCAGCTCGCGTTGAACCACAACCTGCTCGCGTTCACGCGCCTGCGCGAAGCGGAGCAGGCGAAGAACCGCTACACCAACGAAGTGCAGAAGGTCACGGTCGCGCTCGAAGCGGAGACGGCGAAGCTGCGCGAGTCGGAGCGCGCGCTCGAGGAGCTGCGCAGCCGCCACTACGAGAAGACCGATCATCTGCAGGAGCTGCAGGGCGCGCTCTACGCGGCCAATGCCGACGTGCAGTCGCTCGAGCAGGAGATCAACTTCCTCGCCGAGAACCGCCGGCGCATGGGAGCGCAGCTCGAATCCCTCGCCACCGAGGCCGGCGAAGTCGAGCGGCGGATCGGTGAGGCGCAAGGCGATCGCGATCGCTGGCAGGCGCAGATCGAGGAGGCGCGCGGCGGTATCGCGGAGCGCGAAGCGGACGTGCGGCGCGCACGCGAGGCGCTGCCGGCGGCGGAAGCCGCCGCGCAGCAGGCGGCGGACGCGGTGCGCGCCACCGAATCCGAAATGAGCACGGCCGAGCAGGCCCAGGGTGTCGAGCAGACGCGCGAATCCCACGCGTTGAAAATCCTCTCCCAGATCGAGGGCCGCAAGAATCGCCTCAAGCAGGAGAACATGGCGCTCGTCTTTCCGGAGCCCGCAAAGCTCGCCGCGATCGAGGCCGAGCGCGGCGACAACGCCGCGGCGCTCGCCGGGCTCGAGACGGAACAGCGCGAGGCCGAGGCGCGCGTGCCGGCGCTGGAAGAGCAGCGCAGCGGGGCCACGAATCGCCTGCACGAGGCCACGCGCGAGCTGGCCGGCCTCGAGGCGGCCCTGCAGGCGCTCGTCGCCCAGCAGGAGAAGCTCGATACCGATTCGAAATTGAAGGAGTGGATCCAGGCCCACGGCCTCGAGCGCTCGGAGCGGCTCTGGCAGGCGATCCACGTCGACGCCGGCTGGGACGACGCGGTCGAAGCCGCGCTCGGCGTGCGCCTGAACGCCGCCAAGCTCGCCGACGATGCCGGGCTCGCCGCGCTGATGCGTGATGCCCCTCCGGGCAGCTTCGCGGTCTTCATCGAGCGCGGCGCCCCGCTCGCCGCCGCCGCCGCGTCGCACCTGAAACCGCTCTCGTCGGTCGTGACCAGCTCGCGCGAAGGAGTGAGCGCGTATCTGAAGGACGCGCTCGCGAACGTCTTCATCCTGCCCGACGGCGAGGAGGGGATCGCGCTCGCGCGCGTGCTCCCGCCGGGCGGCCTGCTGGTGGCGCAATCGGGACATCTCTACAGCCGCCAGGGCGTCGTGTTCCACGGCCCGCAGTCGGAATTGCACGGCGTGCTGCAGCGCCAGCGCGAGATCGAGGACCTGCAGGGCCGCATCCCGTCGCTCGCCCGCAACCGCAACGACGTCGAGGCGGGCCTGCGCACGCTCGAACAGGATGTGCGGACCGCCCAGGAAGAAGCGCGCCGCGTGCGCGACGAGCTGAACCGCGCGCGCCAGCGCGACCACGATCTCGAGGTCGAGTACCTGAAGCTCACGCAGAGCTCGAAGCAATCGGAGCAGCGCCGCGAGGCGATCCGCGCGGAGCTGGCGCAGCTCGAGGAAGAGGAGGGCACGGAGCGCCTCGAGATGCAGGAAGCGCAGCACGCGCTCGAGAGCGGTTCGGCGAAGATCGAGGAGATCGTCCAGCGGCTGCAGTCGCTCGAGAGGGCGGCGAAGGATGCGCAGCTCGCCCTCGGCGCGGCGCGTGCCGCGATCGCCACGGCCGAGCGCGCGCACACGGAAGCGTTGTTCCACGAGCGCAGCTGCCACGAGAAGGTCGAGTCGCAGGGACGCCTTGCCGTGTCCCTCGGCGAGCGCCTGCAGGCGCTCGCGATGAACCGCGACAACGTGAGCGCGGAGCTCGGCAAGCTCGAAGAGGGCCAGGTGCGCGACAAGCTGCAGTCCGCGCTGCGGGTGAAGTCGGAGCGCGAGCGCGTGCTCGCCGATGCGCGCGCCGGGCTCGAGCACATCACCGGGGAGCTGCGCGGCATCGAGGAATCGCGCCTCGCGGTCGAGCAGAACCTGAACCCGCTGCGCGAGCGGATCACCGAGCTGCGCGTGAAGGAGCAGGAAGCCGCGACCCACGCCGAGCAGCACGCGCAGGCGCTGCAGGAGGCCGGCGTCACCCGCGGGGAGATGGCCGAGCAGATCGAGAAGCGCGTGCGCTCCGCCGGCATGCAGGCCGAGATCAACCGTCTCACGGAGGAGATCGCGGCGCTCGGCGCGGTGAACCTCGCGGCGCTGTCGGAGCTGGGCACCGCGCAGGAGCGCAAGGATTTCCTCGACGCGCAGGCCACCGACCTCACGCAGGCGGTCGCGACCCTCGAGGCGGCGATCAAGCGCATCGACCGCGAGACGCGCGACCTGTTGCAGGCGACGTTCGAGGCGGTCAACGCGAACTTCCAGGAAATGTTCCCGGCGCTCTTCGGCGGCGGCCAGGCGACGCTCAAGCTGACCGGCGAGGAGATCCTCGACGCGGGACTGCAGGTGTTCGCGCAGCCGCCGGGCAAGAAGAACACGTCGATCCAGCTGCTCTCGGGCGGCGAGAAGGCGCTCACCGCGATCTCGCTGGTGTTCTCGCTCTTCAAGCTGAACCCGGCGCCGTTCTGCCTGCTCGACGAGGTCGACGCGCCGCTCGACGATCCCAACACCGAGCGCTTCTGCGAGCTGGTGCGCCAGATGTCGGCGCAGACGCAGTTCCTCTTCATCACCCACAACAAGATCACGATGGAGCTCGCGAGCCAGCTGGTCGGCGTGACCATGCCGGAGCCGGGCGTGTCGCGGATCGTGGAGGTGGATATCGATGCGGCGATGCAGCTGGCGGGCAAGCAGGCGGCCTAGCGCGACGCGATGAGCGACCTCCAGCTCGCATTGCTCGCCATCGGCGCGGTCGTGATCGCCGCGGTGGTGGCATACAACATCTGGCAGGAGCGCAAGGCGCGCCGCCGCGCCGAGCGCGCCTTCGGTCCGGCGACGGGCGATGCGTTGTTCGAGGAGGACACCGCCCGGCGCGAGCCCACGATCGGCGCGCTACCGGGAGGCGACGGCGAGGAGCCGGAGCTCGCGCGCCGCGCTTCCCATCCGTCCGCCACGGCGCCCGAGGCGCTCGATGCGCCCGGCAGCCCCGCGGCCGAGGTCTCGAGCCGCGTCGACACCGTCGCCGTGATCCTCGCCGACGATCCGGTGATGAGCGAGCAGCTCGGCCCCCTCGTCGACGCTCTCGCGAGCCACACCGCCCCGGTCCTGATCGAAGGCATCGTCGACGAGCAATGGCATCCGGTCGATGCGTCGCCGCGGCGCAGCTGGCGCGAGCTGCGCGTGGGCCTGCAGCTCGCGAGCCGCAAGGGCGCGGTGCTCGAGGACGAGATCGAGACCTTCAACCGCACGATCGCCGATTTCGCCGCCGCGGTGAACGCGGTGTCGCAACGCGAGGCGCCGAGTGCGGCGGCGGCGCGCGCCCGCGAGCTCGACCAGTTCTGCGCAGACGCCGACATCGAGGTCGCGGTCAACGTGATCGGGCAATTCGGCGCGACGTTCGCGCTCGCGCGCGTGAAGCAGATCGCGCTCGAGCACGGCCTCGCGGAGACCGGCTCGGGGGAGCTCGTGCGCTTCTCGCCGCAGGGCACGCCCGCGTTCGTGATCCGCCGCTTCGACGATCCGACCGCGAAGGCCTCCGCGAGCAACGTCTCCGGCATCACTTTCGCGCTCGACGTGCCCCATGTGGCGGACGGCCCGGACACGTTCGCCGAGATGGTGGCGCTGGCTGAAACCTTCGCGGCGTCGCTCGGCGGCCAGATGGTCGACGACAACCGCCGCCCGCTCACCGAGCACGGGCTCTCCTCGATCCAGCGCTCGCTCGATCGCGTGTTCCACGACATGGAGGCGCACGGCATTCCCGCGGGCGGGGCGCTCGCGCGCCGGTTGTTCTCGTAGTGCACGCCGCGCGGCGCCGCAGCCCGTGAAGAGCCCCGCGCCCCGCGACGCCGCGGCGAAAGCCGCGCAGCTGCGCCGCGAGATCGAGCGCCACAATCGCCTGTACTACAACGAGGCGGCGCCGGAGGTGAGCGACGCCGAGTACGACAGCCTCTTCCGCGAGCTGCAGAAGCTCGAGGCCGAATATCCCGACCTCGCCGCGCCCGATTCGCCCACGCAGCGCGTCGGCTCCGCGCCCAGCGAGGGCTTCGCCGAAGTCACCCACCGCGTGCCGATGCTCTCGCTCGCCAATGCGTTCGCCGAGGAGGACGTCGCCGCCTTCGACCGGCGTTGCCGCGAGGGGCTCGAGGCCGAGGCGGTCGAATACGCGTGCGAGCTCAAGTTCGACGGCCTCGCGGTGACACTCGCCTACGAGGACGGCGTCTTCGCGCAGGGTGCCACGCGTGGCGACGGCAACACCGGCGAGGACGTCACCAACAACCTGCGCACCGTGCGCTCGATCCCGCTGCGGCTCGCGGCGAAGAAGCCGCCGAAGCTCCTCGAGGTGCGCGGCGAGGTGCTGATGTTCCGCAAGGACTTCGATGCGATCAACCAGCGCGCTCTCGCCGCGGGCGAGCGCACGTTCGTGAATCCGCGCAACGCCGCGACCGGCGGGCTGCGCCAGCTCGATCCGAAGCTCACCGCGAAGCGCGGGCTCTCGTTCTTCGCGTACGGCATCGGCGCCCACCAGGGATTCGATGCGCCCGCGACCCATGCGAAGCTGCTCGACCAGCTCGGCGCGATGGGTTTCCCGGTCGCGCAGACGCGCCGCACGGTGAAGGGCGTCGAGGGCCTGCTCGCGTTCTATCGCGAGGTCGGCGAGAAGCGGCCGAAGCTGCCCTACGACATCGACGGCGTCGTCTACAAGGTCAATCGCTTCGCCGACCAGGACAAGCTCGGCTTCGTCTCGCGCGCTCCGCGCTGGGCCGTGGCGCACAAGTTTCCCGCCGAGGAGGCGACCACCGAGATCGAGAACATCGACATCCAGGTGGGCCGCACCGGAGCGCTCACGCCGGTCGCGCGGCTGAAGCCGGTCTTCGTCGGCGGCACGACGATCGTCAACGCCACGCTGCACAACGAGGACGAGATCCGCCGCAAGGACATCTGGAAACGCGACGTGGTCGTGGTGCGGCGCGCGGGCGACGTGATCCCGGAAGTCGCGCGGGTGCAGGGGCAGGGGCCGCGCGCCGGGTCCGACTACTTCGAGATGCCGTCGAAGTGCCCGCGGTGCGGCTCGGCCGTGGTTCGCTCCGAGGGCGAGGCGGTGGCGCGCTGCTCGGGCGGGCTCTTCTGCCCGGCGCAGCGCCAGGCCTCGCTGCTGCATTTCGCCTCGCGCCGCGCGATGGACATCGAGGGCCTGGGCGAGCGCATCGTCGAGCAGCTGGTCGACGCGGGCATCGTGCGCACGACAGCGGATCTCTACAAGCTCGGAGTCGCCAAGCTTGCGGCCCTCGAGCGCATGGCCGACAAGTCGGCCGCGAACCTGGTCGCCGCGATCGAGAAGAGCAGGAACACCACGTTGAGCCGCTTCATCTACGCGCTCGGCATCCGCAACGTGGGCGAGACCACTTCGAAGGACCTGGCGCGCCATTTCGGCCAGCTCGACCTGCTGGTCGAGGCCGACGTCGAGCAGCTGCAGGAGGCGCCGGACGTGGGGCCGGTGGTGGCGGAATCGATCGCCGGCTTCTTTCGCGAGCGCCACAACCGCGAGGTGATCGAGCAGCTGCGCGCCGCCGGCGTCACGTGGAAAGAGGGCAAGCCCGCGGAAAAGGCCAGCTCCGGACCCTTCGCGGGTAAAATCGTCGTCCTCACCGGCACTCTCGCGTCGCTGTCGCGCGACGCGGCCAGGGAAAGGATCGAGGCGCTCGGCGGCAAGGTCACCGGATCGGTGTCGAAGAAGACCGATTTCGTGGTGGCGGGCGAGGAGGCGGGCGCGAAGCTCGACAAGGCGAAGGAACTGGACGTCGCCGTGCTGGACGAAGAAGAATTCCTCCAACTGCTGGGCGCACCGAAAAAATGACGATGCAGAAAATAACCAAGGCAGTCTTCCCCGTCGCGGGCCTCGGCACGCGCTTCCTGCCGGCGACCAAGGCCTCTCCCAAGGAGATGCTGCCGATCGTCGACAAGCCGCTGATCCAGTACGCGGTGGAGGAGGCGGTGGCCGCCGGCATCACCGACCTCATCTTCATCACCGGGCGCGGCAAGCGCGCGATCGAGGACCACTTCGACAAGGCCTACGAGCTCGAGGCGGAGCTGCAGGCGCACGGCAAGAACAAGCTGCTGAAGGAAGTGCGCGGGCTGCTGCCCGAAGGAGTGGTCTGCGCCTACGTGCGCCAGGCTGAAGCGCTCGGGCTCGGGCACGCGGTGCTGTGCGCGCGCCACCTGGTGGGCGACGAGCCGTTCGCGGTGATCCTCGCCGACGATCTGATCGACGCCGCGGTGCCCGTCATGAAGCAGATGGCGCAGGTGCACGCGAAGAGCGGCGGAAGTGTCATCGCCGTGCAGAACGTGGAGCGCGAGGAGACCGCGTCCTACGGCATCGTCTCGGCCGAGAAGGTCTCGCCGGGGCTGTCGAAGATCACCGGCATGGTGGAAAAGCCCAAGCCCGAGGACGCGCCGTCCACGCTCGGCGTGGTCGGGCGCTACGTGCTGAGCCCGCGCATCTTCCATTTCCTCGAGAACCAGCGCCCCGGCGCGGGCCGCGAGATCCAGTTGACCGATGCGATCGCGCGCCTGCTGCGCGAGGAGAACGTGATGGCGTACGAGTTCCAGGGCCGGCGCTACGACTGCGGCACCAAGCTGGGCTACCTGCAGGCGACGGTGAACTTCGCGCTGAAGCACCCCGAGCTCGCCGAGGATTTCCGCGCCTTCATCAACAACACCGTCGCCGCCGGAAGCCGGCGCGCATGAACCGCCGCGACGCGCAGCGGATGCTCGACGAAGCCGAGATGCTCTGCCCGGCGGACAGGGTCGAGGCCGCGGTGGTACGCATGGCGGGCGAGATCACCTCGAAGCTGAAGGACGATTTTCCCGTCGTGCTCTCGGTGATGGGGGGTGCCGCGGTATTCACCGGGCGGCTGCTGCCGCTGCTCGCGTTCCCGCTCGAGTTCGGCGCGATCGAGGTGACGCGCTACAACAACCAGACGCAGGGCCGCGACATCGCCTGGCGCCTGCCGCCGAAGGACAACGTGCGCGGGCGCACCGTGCTCGTCCTCGACGACATCCTCGACGAGGGCATCACGCTCGCCGCGATCAACAAGAAGCTGCTCGAGCTGGGTGCGGCGCGGGTCTTCAGCGCGGTGTTCGCCGACAAGGATCTCGGGCACTCGAAGCCGGCGCATGCCGATTTCGTCGGCGTCACCGTTCCCAACCGCTACGTGTTCGGCTTCGGCATGGACGCCTACGGGCTGTGGCGCAACCTGCCCGCCATCTACGCGTTGAAGACCGAGCACCCGGACCCATGATCGCGATCATCGGAGGCAGCGGCCTCACCCAGCTGGCGAACCTGCAGATCACCCATCGCCAGATCGTGCGCACGCCCTTCGGCGAGCCGTCCGGCCCGCTCACGTTCGGGCGCATCGGCCGCGCCGAGGTTGTGTTCCTGCCGCGCCACGGTGCCGCCCATACCCTCGCGCCCCACGAGATCAACTACCGCGCCAACCTCTGGGCGCTGCACGCGCGCGGCGTCTCGGGCGTGATCGCGGTGTGCACCGTGGGAGGCATCGCGCCCGCGCTCGGTGCCGGGATGATCGTCGTGCCCGACCAGATCATCGACTACACCTGGGGCCGGCCGTCGACTTACTTCGAGGGCGCGGAGCAGCCGGTCACGCACATCGACTTCACCTATCCGTACAGCGAGGAAATGCGCCAGATGGCGATCGCCGCGGCGCGCGACGCCGGTGTGCCGGTGGTGGAGAATGGAACCTACGGGGCGACCCAGGGGCCGCGGCTCGAGACCAAGGCGGAGATCGACCGGCTCGAGCGCGACGGCGCCACGATGGTGGGCATGACCGGCATGCCGGAGGCGGCGCTGGCGCGGGAGCTGGGCCTCGCGTATGCGCACCTCGCGGTGGTGGTAAACCCCGCGGCGGGGCGCGGCGCGAGCGCCCGCCGCGTCTCGATGGAGGACATCGGTCGCGTGATCGAGGACACCATGGGAGGCATTCGATTGATCGTCGCGAAATTGGTGGAGCGCCATGTCGGTCCGTGACGTGTTGCGGATGGGCCATCCGGTGCTGCGCGAGCGCTCCAGGCCGGTGGAGAAGTTCGCCACCCCCGAATTGCGCGCGTTGCTGCAGGACATGAAGGACACGATGGCGGCGCAGAACGGGGCGGGCCTCGCCGCGCCGCAGATCGGCGTCGGCCAGCGCGTCGTGATCTTCGGCGTCGAGCGCAATCCGCGCTATCCCGACGCCGAGGAGGTGCCGTTCACCGTGCTGGTGAACCCGAAGATCGTGCTGCTCACGCGCGAGGTCGAGGACGGCTGGGAAGGCTGCCTGTCGGTTCCCGGCATGCGCGGGCTGGTGCCGCGCTACACGAAGCTGCAATACAGCGGCTTCGACGTCGAGGGCAACCCGATCGAACGCGTTGCCGAGGGTTTCCACGCGCGCGTGGTGCAGCACGAGTGCGACCACCTCGACGGCATCCTCTACCCGCAACGCATGACGGACCTCGCGAAGTTCGGTTTCAACGAAGAGCTGTTTCCCGGAGAGGAGATCGTCGATGAGTGAGATCGAGAACGGCGCCGTCCGCACGCCCGACACGCGCGTGGCACAGATCCTCTACCTGATGCACGGCCTCGCGCCGTTCACCGCGTGGCTGCTCGCGGTCGCGGCGATCATCGTCGGCATCATGACGCGCGACAACGTGCGCGGGACCTGGGTCGAGTCGCACTACACGTGGCTGTCGCGCACGTTCTGGTGGGGGTTGCTGTGGATCGCGGTGGCGGGAGTGGTCACCGGAATCCTGTTCATCACCATCGTCGGAATCCTGATCTGGTGGCTGCCCTGGACGATCCTCTTCTTCTGGTACCTCTACCGCGTGATCCGCGGCTGGCTGCGGTTGAACGAGGGCAAGCCGGCGCCGGATTGAGCGGCGATTGCGGAGTCTGACCCCGGAATTGGCACCCGCTAGGGCGGCGCGCCGCGGCGCTGGCGGGCGGGTCCCAGCGCCTGCTCGATCGCGACACCCGCGGCAAACAGCAGGTCGTCGCGTCCAGGTGCCGCCATGATCTGCAGCCCGACCGGCATGCGGGCGGCGTCCAGCGCGACTGGCAGCGTCAGCGCATTCAGGCCGAGAAGGTTGGCGATGCTGGTGTTGCGCACCATCCGCAGGTTGAACGCGCGATAGACCTCCCAGCTCACGAGCTCGTCCACGCGCGGCGGCGAGAGCGGCGCCGTCGCAGTGGCGATCACGTCGATGTCGTCGAAACGAAGCCGCGTCGCGCGCGCCAGCGTTTCGAGCCGCCGCACACGCTCGAGGAATTCCACCGCGGGGAGGTGCGCGCTCGCCTCGACGCGGGTGCCGATGAATTCGTGCAGCGTGGGGATCCACTCGGGCAGCTCCTGGCGCAGGAATGCGAGCAGTTCGGCGGCGGCGGTCGCGCCGGCGCGGAACACGTCGAAGGCCGCTTCCGCCTCGGGAAAGGCGATCGCCTTCACGTCATGCCCCGACTTCGCGAGCTCGTTCAGCGCCGATCGCACGCCTTCGGCGATGCCCGCATCGCAATCGTCCCAGAACATGCGGTCCGGAACTCCGATGCGCAGCGGCCGGGCGACATGCGGGGCGGAATCGATGCGCGCGAAATCCGCGCCCGCCCCATGGCGGTCGAAGTCGGCGGCGGCGAAGCACGCGTCGCTCACCGTGCGGGCGAGGATGCCGGGCGTATCGAACAATGCGCTGAGCGGCACGATGCCCGTGGTCGGCCAGCGTCCGCGAGTCGGCTTGTATCCGACGTTGCCGGTCACCGAAGCGGGAATGCGCACCGAGCCCGCGGTATCGGTGCCCAGCGCCACGAGCGCCGAGCCCTGGCAGAGCGAGACGCCCGCGCCCGAGCTCGATCCGCCCGGCACGCGGTGATGCACCGCATCCCACGGATTGCGCGGAGTGGCCCAGTGCGCGTTCAGCCCGAGCGCTCCGAACGCGAACTCCACCGTGTGGGTCTTGCCGGTGATGACCGCATGCTGCGCGATCAGCCGGCGAGCGATCGCGCCGGGCGATCTCCAGGCTTCGGGCAGCTCGCGCGGCGTGCCGGCGAATATCGGCAGCCCGGGCACGCCGTAGAGATCCTTGACCGACACCGGGACGCCCTGCAGCGCGCCGCTGTCCTTGCCGGATCGAAATGCCGCGTCGGCGCTTCGCGCCATCTCTTCCGATTGCGCGCCGCCCCATGTCTTGTAGGCGTTGAGCTGCGGCTCGGTGGCCTGCGCGCGTTCGGCGGCTTCGTGCAGCAACTCGGCGCTGGTCACTTCCCGCGACCGAAGGCCGAGCGCGACATCCCGCAGGGGCTTTTCAAGCCAACGCATCGGCGCTCCTTGGTCGTGCAGTAACTTTTAGCCCGCGACGGTCCGCTTCAGCTGCGCCGCGATCGCCGCGCGGGATTCGGGATCGTCGACCGCCTTGCCGTTCACCACGAAGACGTCCTCGGCGCGCGCACCGAGCGTGGTGACGCGCGCATCGACCAGGTTCACGTCGTGCGCGAGGAAGATGCGCGCGACGGCGGAGAGCAGCCCGGGGCGGTCGGCGCCGCTCAGCGTGACGAGCCAGCGGCCGGGGCGGCGGTCGGCGGCGATCGCCACTTCGGGCGTCACCGGGAAGTGCTTCACCCAGCGCGAGACGCGGCCCGCGGGCTGCGGCTCGATCGGCTTGTCCTGCGCGATGCGCTCGGCGAGCTCGGTCTCGATCTGGCGGATCAGGTCGCGGTAGTGCTCGCCGGAGCGCGTGCGTGACAGCACCTGGAAGCTGTCGAGCGCGAAGCCGTGCTGCGCCGTGTAGATCTTCGCCGCCGCCACGTCGAACTGCATCCGCTCGAAGAAGCCGGTGATGCGCGCGAAGAGTCCCGGCTGGTCGGGCGCGTAGACCAGGACCTGCAGCCCCTCGCCCACGGGGGAGAGGCGCGCGCGCACGATCGGCTTGTCGGGTGTGGCGCGCGACCAGAGCGTGCGCGTGTGCCAGGCGATCTCGTTCGCCTCGAAGCGGCGGAAGTAGTTCTCGTCCAGGTGCTTCCACAGGCCTTCATGCTTGCCGGGCTCGGGCACGTACTGGCGGAAGGTCTTGAGCGCCTCCTCCTTCTTCGCGGCGACCCACGAGGTCGCGTAGTCGGTCTCGCCGCGCAGCACGCGCCGCGTGACGCGGAAGAGGTCCTCGAGGAGCTTCCCCTTCCACGCGTTCCACACCGTCGGGCTGGTCCCGCGGATGTCGGCGACGGTGAGGATGTAGAGCGCGGTGAGCGTGCGCTCGTCGCGCACCAGCGTGGCGAAATTCGAGATGACCTCGGTATCGGTCAAGTCCTGCTTCTGCGCGGTCGACGACATCACCAGGTGGTTCTCCACGAGCCATGTGATCAGCTCCGCGTCGGCCGGGAGCAACCCGTGCGCGCGCCCGAACTGGATCGCGTCCTTCGCTCCCAGGTGCGAATGGTCCCCGCCGCGCCCCTTGCCGATGTCGTGGAAGAGGGCCGCGAGATAGAGCACCTCGGGGCGGTCGAACTCCTGCGTGAGCTGCGACAGGAATGGGTACTCGTGGTCGAAGCGCGGGATCGCGAAGCGGCGCAGGTTGCGGATCACCATCAGGATGTGCTCGTCCACGGTATAGACGTGGAAGAGGTCGTGCTGCATCTGGCCGACGATGCGCCCGAACGCGGGCATGTACCGGCCGAGCACCCCGTAGCGGCTCATGCGCCGCAGGGTCCACGTGAGGCGATCGGAGCGAATGATCTGCATGAACCGGCGCCGGTTCTCGGGGCTTTCGCGGAAGGCGCGGTTGATGCGCGGCAGCGCGCGCGAAAGCGCTCGCAGCGTGGTCGGCCCGAGGCCGGCGATGTCGCGGTGGTCCTGCAGCCGCCGGAACGCCTCGAGGATCATGCCGGGCTTCTTCTCGAAGAGCTTCTCGTCGCGCAGGTCGAGCGTGAAGTTGACCACCTGGAAATCGTCGTCGAGCGTCTTTACCGTGTGCTCGGACGCCGGGATGATGCGGTCGAAGAGGTTCGCGAGCAGGATCTGGTTGAAGCGCCAGATCGCCTTG